>NZ_CAJPJE010000011.1:0-58825 GCF_905369875.1 Actinomyces sp. ICM47 | reverse complement strand
AGTCCGGCCAGGGTGCCGCGGGCGCTCTTCTGTCCCGCGACTGGTGCGTGAGCGCTTTCGCGGCTAGTCCTGCCGCGACGCTGTTCTTCGACGAGGTTGCGGACGTCTGCGTCCACGTTGAGGAGGACGCAGACGCCTTGGCACGCGCGGTGCTGGATGCCCGCCCCGACCTCGTCGTCGTGTCCCCCGGTATCCCCGCGCATCACCCCGTGTTCGAGGCCTGCGCGCAGGCAGGAATCGACCTGTGGGGCGAGGTGGAGCTGGCCTGGCGTCTCCAGGAGGAGGGGCCTCACGCCGGTCGCCCGTGGTTGACTGTGACGGGCACGAATGGCAAGACGACGACGGTTGGCATGCTGGGGGAGATCCTGCGTGCATCGGGTGTCAAGGCCGAGGAGGTCGGCAATATCGGCACCCCGATCACGCGCGCGATTGACTCCGACGCCGAGGTATTCGCCGTTGAACTGTCGAGCTTCCAACTGCATACTGCCTACACGGTGCGCCCGATTGCTTCCATCTGCCTGAACGTGGACGCCGATCACCTCGATTGGCACGGCAGCGTCGAAGCGTACGCGGCCGACAAGGCACGCGTCTACGAGAACACCGTGCGTGCCTGCGTGTACCCCGCTGCGGATCGCACCGTCGAGGCCATGGTGGAGAACGCGGATGTCGTGGAGGGGGCTCGGGCGATTGGCCTGACGCTCGGTGCCCCGACTGTCTCGCAGTTCGGCATCGTTGAAGGCCTGCTGGTGGATCGTGCGTTCGTCGACGACCGTCACCGTCACCGTCACGCGATCGCTCTGGCCCACATTTCTGACCTGGCGGGGGCATACGGAGACCATCCGTCGCCCGCAGTTCTCTCGGATGCATTGGCTGCAGCGGCCCTGGCGCGGGCCTACGGCGTTGAACCCGAGGCCGTGGAGGCGGGCTTGCGAGCCTTCCGCCCCGCAGGTCACCGCCGAGCCGTTGTCGCGCGCGCCGCAGACCTGACGTGGATCGACGACTCGAAGGCGACGAACGCCCACGCTGCCCGTGCCTCGCTGGCCGGGCTGCCCCCGCGCAGCGCCATCTGGATCGTCGGCGGCGACCCGAAGGGACAGGACTTTGCGGAACTTATTAGCCAGGTCGAGCCGACCCTGCGCGGCGTCGTCGTGATCGGCGCGGACCGCAGCGTGCTCGTCAAGGAGCTGGCGGCCTACGCCCCCGACGTTCCGTTCGTGGAGGTGGACGGCCACGAGGATTGGATGTTCTCCGTCGTTAACGAGGCCGTGGCTTTGTCACGTCCGGGTGACACCGTGGTGCTCGCTCCGGCCTGCGCGTCGTGGGATCAGTTCGACAACTATGGTCAGCGCGGCGATGTCTTCGCCGACGCGGTGCGGCGTCTGGCGGCCCAGTGGGGGAGCGCGGGTGGCGACGAATAAGCGCGGCTGGCACATTCCGACGGTGAACGTTCCCCGAATCCGTTTCGGGTCGGGGCAGGAACACCCGGCGAATCCGGTGATGACTTATTTTCTGGTCATCATTCCGGCCCTGATGCTCTCGTTTTTCGGTCTCGTCATGGGTTTTTCCGCGCAGACGGTGACGTCGATCGCCGAGGGGGAAAATCCGTATACGGCGTACGCGCGTCCGCTCCTTATCATTGTGTCATCACTTGTGATTGCGGCGATTGTTCAGCTGATTCCGCAGCGCGTGCTGAGGACCGTAGCCGCCCTGTTGTTTCTGTTTGCGCTTGTTTTTCAGAGCCTCGTTATTACTCCGCTCGGGCGCTCGGAGGGCGGCAACGCGAACTGGGTGAAGATGGGGCCGATCATGGCCCAGCCGTCAGAGCTGCTAAAACTGGCGCTCGTCGTTTTCCTCGCGTGGATTGTCGCGAAGTCCGCGTCGAAGCGCTCGGATCTGAAGGCGATGAGTATCGCGGTTGTGCTGCCCATTCTCGTCGCGCTGGGCGCGGTCATGTTGGGCCGCGACATGGGCACGGCGATGGTTGTCGCCATGGGTGCGCTGGGTGCCGTGTGGGTTGCGGGCCTTCCCAAGCGTTGGTTTGGTGTTCTCCTGATGCTGGCGATTCCGACTCTGGTTCTGCTCGTGTTGTCGAATCCGACGCGTATTCGTCGCGTCCTCGCGGTGCTGCCGGGTACGTCGAAGGGGCCGGACGAGTCCGCCCCCGAGCAGATCGACCACTCGCTGTGGGCGCTGGGTTCGGGTGGCCTGACGGGCCTTGGGCCGGGTGCATCGCGTGAGAAGTGGAACTACCTGCAGGCGGCGCACACGGACTTCATTTTCGCGATCGTTGGCGAGGAGTTCGGCCTGCTCGGCACGTTTGCGGTGCTCCTGTGTTTGGCGCTGCTCGTGTGGGGTATGTTCCGCGTGGCGCGCGAGGCCGAGGATCTTTTCGTGGTGATTGCGGCCTCTGGTGTCGGCACGTGGATTGGCGTGCAGACCGTTATTAATGTCTTGTCGGTGACGGGCCTGGGTCCGGTCATCGGCGTGCCCCTGCCGCTCGTGTCTTACGGCGGCTCGTCTTTCCTGTTCACGATCACCTCAGTGGCGGTCGTGGCGTCCTTTGCGCGTGCGCGCGCGGGGATGTGGATGATTGGGAGGCCGGACGAGGCCTCGGCTGGTCGCGACCCGCGGGTGGCACCCCGCAGGCGCTCCGCTCGATAAATTTTCAGCTCACGCTTGCGTTAAGGAGACGCTTATGGTCAAGGTTGTGATGGCTGGCGGCGGAACCGCCGGCCACGTGAATCCTCTTTTGGCGACGGCCGCGCAGCTGCGCGACAGTGGCGCCGAGGTGGTTGTGCTGGGCACGAAGGCGGGCCTGGAGGCGGACCTGGTTCCGGCCGCAGGGTTCCCGCTTGTGGAGATCCCGCGCGTACCGCTCCCGCGCCGCCCCTCGCTGGCTTTCTTCACGTTGCCCTCTCGCTTCTCGGAAGCGGTCAAGCGCTGTGAGCAGGCGCTTGAGGGCGCGGACGTGCTGGTGGGCTTTGGCGGCTACGTGTCGACCCCCGCCTATATCGCTGCGAAGCGCGCTGGCGTTCCGATCGTCATCCACGAGCAGAACGCGCGTCCGGGCCTGGCGAATAAGGTGGGTGCGCGCAATGCGCGGGTCGTCGCCCTGACGTTCCCCTCGTCGCCGCTGGCTGCTCGCGTGGGTGAGACGGTTGTGACGGGCCTGCCGCTGCGTTCCGCCATCGCTGATCTGGCGAACCGCCGCGCAACCTCCGAGGGGGCCGCGCAGGCGCGCCGCGAGGCCGCTGAACGCCTGGGAGTTGACCCCGAGGCTCCGACCCTGCTTGTGACCGGTGGATCGCTGGGGGCGCTCCACATGAACGAGTCGATGACGGGCGGCGCGGATGCGCTGCCCGAGGGCGCGCAGGTCGTGCACCTGACGGGTCGCGGCAAGGACGAGCCGGTACGCGCCGCCGTTGAGGCCGCCGGTCTGTCGGATCGTTGGCATGTCATTGATTACCTGAGGACGATGGAGGACGCGCTGGCGGTGGCGGACCTGGTCGTGTGCCGTTCGGGCGCGGGGACGGTCGCCGAGATGGAGGCCCTGGGGCTTCCATGTATCTACGTGCCGCTGCCGATTGGTAACGGTGAGCAGCGCCTCAACGCTAAGGACCACGTTGAGGCGGGTGGCGCGCAGCTCATCGATGACAAGGATTTCACCGCCGACTTTGTGCGCAGCAACGTCTTCCCGCTGCTGGGGTCGACGCGTCTGGCGGAGATGGCGGCTGCCTCGCAGTCGCTGGGGCGTGCGGGCGCGGCTCGCGCGCTGGCGGATCTGGCATTGGCACAGGTGAAGGAGGACGGCCATGAGTGAGCCGACGCTGCAGGATCGTTTCCATCTGATTGGTATCGGCGGCGCGGGAATGAGCGTCGTCGCGGAGCTGTTGGCCTCG
Organism: Actinomyces sp. ICM47; assembly: GCF_905369875.1. Taxonomy (NCBI): domain Bacteria; kingdom Bacillati; phylum Actinomycetota; class Actinomycetes; order Actinomycetales; family Actinomycetaceae; genus Actinomyces; species Actinomyces sp. ICM47. The sequence goes on along the minus strand of NZ_CAJPJE010000011.1, from coordinate 54,926 downwards.
CGCGGCGCGACGGTTGAGGGGTCGGATCGTGAGGATTCCGGTGTCCTCGAGCATCTGCGTTCGGTAGGCGTGCGAGTCTACGTCGGTCATGATGCCTCCCACGTGGACCCGGCTGCCGTCGTCGTGGTGTCCACGGCGATCCGCGAGAGCAACCCGGAACTGGCGATCGCGCGTGAGCGCGGGCAGCGGGTTATCCACCGCTCGCAGGCACTGGCGCTGGCCGCGTCGGGCATGCGTTTCGTCGGCGTGGCGGGCGCGCACGGTAAGACGTCGACGTCGGGCATGCTGGCGATTGCACTGGCGGCGTGCGGGCTGGATCCGTCCGTGGCGGTGGGCGGTGTCCTGCCGCAGCTAGGGACGGGTGCGCACCTGGGTGCGGGTGACGTGTTCGTCGCCGAGGCCGATGAGTCGGATGGCTCGTTCCTGAACTATTCTCCGTCCATCGAGATCGTGACAAACGTGGAGCCCGATCACCTGGATCGCTACCACTCGCGCGAGGAGTTTGAGCAGATTTTCGTCGAGTTCGCTCGCCGCATGGTGCCCGGGGGCCTCCTGGTGACCTGCGCGGAGGACGAGGGTGCGGTGCGCTTGGCGTCCGCGGCGCGGGCCGAGGGCCTGCGCGTCGTGACCTACGGATGTGCTGGTCGTGCGCTGCACACGCCCGATGTCGTGATCTCCGACGTACGTGTCGAAGCTCGTGGTGCCTCCGCTTCGCTGGCGTGGGGGGACCGCAGCGCCGAGCTGGTCATGGGCGTGCCGGGCGAGCATAACGTGCTCAACGCTGCGGGCGCGTGGGTGGCTGGTATCGAGTGTGGCCTGGATCCGCAGGCGGTCGCCGACGGATTGGGTCAGTTCACGGGCGCGGCTCGCCGGTTTGAGGCTCGCGGCCAGGTGGGTACCCGCCGTCTCTTCGATGACTACGCGCATCACCCGACCGAGGTGGAGGCCGCGATCCGTGAGGCTCGCGTCGTCGCGGACGGGGGAGCGGTCACGGTTGTCTTCCAGCCGCATCTCTACTCGCGCACGCGTATTTTTGCGGAGCGTTTCGCCGCTGCACTGTCCGGCGCAGACCACGTTGTACTCGCGGGGATCTATGGTGCCCGCGAGGATCCGGAACCCGGCGTCGATTCGACGTTGATCTCCTCTCGCGTGCCCGGTGCTACCTACGTTGAGGATATGCACGAGGCTGCACGCCTCGCGGCGTCCCTGACGCCCGAGGGCGGCGTATGTGTGACGATGGGCGCGGGGTCAATCACTCGCTGTGGCACTGACGTTCTTGACGAGTGGAAGCGGATGGAGGTATGAGGCCTCCCTCCCCGAGGCGACCGGGGGGCAAGCGCGAGCATCCCTCCGCCGTCACCGACGCCGCGGGCGACGAACCCGATGTTGGCGAGGCCGCCCCGGCCTCGTCACAGCGGGCGCGCCCGGGGAAGGGCAGCGAGGAGCGCAACCCTCGTGAGGGAACCCAACGCAGCACTCGGGAAGGTTTTGCTCAGCGCAGGACTCGTGAGCGCGGAGGCGAGAAGAGTTCCCGGGAGGAGGCGCGCGAGCGTCGAGCCCGTGCGCGTGCTGAGCGCGCCGCCCGCGAGCAGGGCGAGGAACGACACTCGCGCGCCGTCGAACGCCGCACGACACGCGGTGTGCTCGCGACTCCCGTCGCGGCGGCCGACGCTGCCACGCTGCTGGGCAGCGAGGAAGCGACGGACCTGGGGGATCGGCTGCGCGAGCGCACGCGCGCGCGGCGCATGCTGTTACTGCGCCGTATCGCGGTATCCGTGGTGACGGTCGCGCTCGTGGTAGGCGCAGGATGGCTGGCGTTCTTCTCGCCGCTGTTTGCCTTGTCGACCGGGAATATTCAGGTGACGGGCGAGGATGGCACGCTTGTGACCGTCGACTCGGTGCGTTCATCGGTATCCCCTTTCGAGGGTGTGCCGCTCACGCGCCTGGACACGCAGGCGGTCTCGCGTGCGGTTCAGGAGAACGTGGCCGTCAAGTCAGCATCGGTGTCTCGCCGGTGGCCGACGAGCCTCAAGGTGTCCGTGACGATGCGCGCGGGCATCGCGGTTGAGGCTGCCGAAGGAACCTACTGGCTGGTCGACGATCAGGGTGTGCGCTTTGAACGAGTGAGCAGTGTTGGCGGATATCCGCTTGTCACCCTCTCTGGGGATCGCGCCGCAGGAGCCTCTGATGTGGCTTCCATGTTGGGTGCGTTAGACCAGTCGACGCGTTCGCAGGTTTCCGCGATTACCTCGACCGGAACGCAGGTGAATTTCACCCTGCGCGGGGGGCAGACTGTCAAGTGGGGAACCAGTGGAGATGCGCCCCAAAAGGCTCGGGTTCTCGCCACTTTGCTCGCGAATGTGAAGGCGACGACCTACGACGTATCGGCGCCCAATCATCCTGTGACCAGTTAGGTCTTATCCATTGTCCGCGTGTTGGCTTGAAGGATTGCGCGCGGACCCCTAATTTCTTTCCGACACGAAGCACATTAAACATCAACCTTCAACTAAAGGTTGAGGGTCTGATGCAAGGGAGACATCCATGGCGACACCGCAAAACCACCTGGCAGTGATCAAGGTCGTCGGCGTCGGCGGCGGCGGAGTTAACGCCGTGAACCGAATGATCGAGGTCGGCCTCAAGGGCGTTGAGTTCATCGCGGTCAATACTGACGCGCAGGCTCTGCTCATGTCCGATGCCGAAACGAAGCTTGACATCGGTCGCGAACTGACGCACGGCCTGGGTGCCGGCGCGGATCCTGCCGTCGGTCGCAAGGCCGCCGAGGATCACATTGACGAGATTGCCGCCGCGCTTGAAGGCGCGGACATGGTTTTCGTGACCGCTGGCGAGGGTGGCGGCACCGGGACGGGTGCTGCTCCCGTGGTCGCCCGCGTGGCTCGCGAGGCCGGCGCGCTGACCGTGGGAGTTGTGACTCGCCCCTTCTCCTTCGAGGGTAACCGCCGCGCGGCGCAGGCCGAAGGTGGTGTGACCACGCTGCGCGAAGAGGTTGACACCCTGATCGTCATTCCGAACGACCGTCTCCTGGAGATCTCCGACGTCTCCATCTCCGTGCTCGATGCATTCCGCGCCGCTGACCAGGTCCTGCTCTCGGGCGTCCAGGGCATCACCGAGCTGATCACCACCCCGGGCCTCATCAACGTCGACTTTAACGATGTCAAGTCCGTCATGAAGGACGCCGGTTCGGCGCTCATGGGTATCGGCGCGGCTACGGGCGAGGATCGTGCGCTGCGTGCTGTTGAGAGCGCCATCTCCTCCCCGCTGCTTGAGGCGTCGATTGACGGTGCCCACGGCGTGCTCATGTTCTTCCAGGGTGGTTCTGACGTTAGCCTGCAGGAGGTCTTCGCGTCCTCGCAGCTGGTGCGCGAAGCCGTTCACCCGGAGGCGAACATCATCTTCGGCGTGGTCGTCGACGATACCCTCGGCGACGAGATTCGTGTCACGGTCATTGCGGCTGGGTTCGACGATGTCGCGGAGGTTCCCCCGGCGCGTCCTGCTGTTTCTCGGGTGTCTGCCTCCGTCGCTCGGAAGCGTTCCTCCGCCCCCGAGGCGAAGGCTCCGACTCCCGAGATCGCTCGCATCACGCAGCTGTCGACTCGTCGCCCGCAGCATCGCCTGGATGTGGCTGCGCCCGTGCGCGAGTCCGCTTCGGCTGTGGTTGAGCCTCTGGCCGCCGTCGAGTACGAGGAGAACGAGTCTGATCGTTCCTTCGAGGTGCCTCGCGTCTACCCCGAGGCCCCGGAGAAGGAAGAGCTGGATATTCCTCCCTTCCTTCGCTGATGGCGATGCAGTTTCTTGCCGGTGCTCGGGTCCACCTCACCGAGGTGGACCCGAGCACCGGCGCGCTTGCAGGCAATGTGGGCCTGCACGTGGGCGACGATCCGGCGCTGGTCCGGGCACGCCGGGAGGCTATGGCGCGCCGATTGGGACGGGACATTGTCTGGATGAATCAGACGCACTCGACCCGGGTCGAGACCATTGTGCATACAGACCGAGTACCGATGTTGGCCGGTGCTGGAACGGCTCTTGCTCGTCCCGCGCCGGGAGAATGGGGTCCCGTCGAGGCTGACGGTGTCGTGATCGATGCTCGCGGCTGGCGAAGTGCGCCCGCTCTTGCCGTCCAGACAGCTGATTGTCTGCCCGTTGTCCTCTCCGCAGCACGCGGTGAAGTCGTTGCGGCTGTTCACGCGGGCAGGCGCGGCCTGCTCGGGGGGATCCTGACCACTGCTGTCGAGCAGATTCGTTCACTGACGGATGAGGCGATCCTCGCTCTCATCGGTCCGGCTATCTGTGGACGCTGCTACGAGGTGCCGGAACACATGGCGAGCGAGAGCGAGGCCGCCATGCCGGGGATCAGGGCGCGCACCTCGTGGGGAACTCCCTCCCTTGACCTCTCGGCGGCAGCTAGTACCCAGCTGAGAGAGCTGGGGGTGCGGGTCCTGACGGACCCCCGCTGCACGCTCGAAGACTCCGATCTTTTCTCGTACCGAGCCGATTCCGGGTGTGGTCGTCAAGCGCTGATCATCATTCCCGTCTAACTGATGCGGGACGCGCATCGAGGGTGCGTAATCCGCACAGACTCCACTGCCTCGCCTCGTCAGCGGGTATGCACGGGTTCTGTGTGTGTCACTCCTCGCGACGCGCCGGGCACCCTGCGCGACGTAACCGTCAAGCGCCTGTAGCTTGTGGCTATGCATCGGCAGAAGGAGGAATGATGAGTAATTCGTTCGGTGCACGAGCACGCAAGTTCATGGGCTGGTACCCGGCTAATGAACCCATCGACCAGTTTGACCAGTTCGAGGACTTCGACGAGGTCGACGAAGTGGAAGAGGTAGCCCCCGTGGCCGATATCACCCCCGTCTCCCGCCCGACGCTGACTGCCATCCGACGCGAGGAATCCGCCGAGGATCTCACACGTATCGTGACGATCCACCCCACCGCTTACTCTGACGCCGTCACCATCGGCGAGGCTTTCCGTGATGGCACGCCGGTCATCATCAACCTCACCGACATGGGCGAGGAGGAGGCTCGTCGCCTCGTGGACTTCGCCGCCGGCCTGACCTTCGGTCTGCACGGTGTCATCGAGCGCGTGACGGCTCGTGTATTCCTGCTCTCCCCGGCCTCGGTCGAGGTGGCCGGTGACAGCTCGTCCTCGGCTCGCCGCGGGTCCCTCTACAACCAGGGCTGAGTTCGCCAGTGATCGTTCTATCCTGGGTTGGGTGGGGTCTTAGTGTCCTTATCAACCTCTACATGATGGTGCTGTTCGCGCGCGTAATTCTGGACTGGGTCCAGTTTTTTGCGCGCGGATGGCGTCCCCGTGGAATCGTTCTGGTCGTGGCGAACCTTCTGTATGCGCTCACCGACCCGCCGATCCGCTGGTTCGGTCGCTTCATTCCGCCCCTGCGACTTGGTGGAGGAATGGCAATCGATGTCGGTTTTCTGGTGTTGTTCCTAATCCTATATGTTGCACAACGGTTTGCGAACATTCTCTACTTCATTAGCCAATAGGTATTAAATTCGGGCATGAGAGGTCGGACATATGCGACACTCGGGTCGGGATGAATGTTGTTTGTGTGACAATATCGGTTATTATTTTTGTGACGTGATAGCGGGCGGCCTTCCCGGTCGTCCAGGCATGCGGTGTTCCGCTTGTCCAATCGAAACGACCGAGAGGCGAAGCAATGGCCCTGCTCACTACCGAGGATGTCCTCAACAAGAAGTTCCAGTATGTCAAGTTCCGCGAGGGATACGACCAGGACGAGGTCGATGAGTTCCTTGACGAGGTAGTCTCCACCATCTACTCCCTGCAGATGGAAAACCAGGAACTCAAGGAAAAGCTGGAGGCAGCTGAGCGCCGCGTCGCTGAGCTCTCCAACGGCGATTTCACCCCTGTCGAGACCCCCGCTCCCGCGGTTGTCGAGACGCCCGCCCCCGTGATGCCGGCCTTCGCCGTGCCGCAGGACCCCGATTCCGCCACTTCCATGCTGGCCCTTGCCCAGCGCGTCCACGACGAGTACGTGCGCGATGGCGAGGAGCAGAGCGCGAAGATCATCGCCGAGGCCAAGGCCGAGCGCGAGTCGATCATCGCCGATGCTCATAAGCAGAAGGACAACGTCCTCAAGCAGCTCGAGCAGGAGCGTGAGCTGCTCGAGAACAAGATCAACGGCCTGCGTACCTTCGAGTCCGAGTACCGCTCGAACCTGCGCAACCACCTCGAGTCCCTCCTCAACGAGGTTGGCAACAACGAGAACTGATCGCCTATTTCTTTCCCGGCGGCGGTGCACCCTGCGGTGTGCCGCCGCCGGTCCTTTAAGATAGGGAACCATGGCTGATTCAACTCGTTCGCTCATTTCACGCACGACGTGGATCTGGGCGTTAGTCCTCCTGGTCGTCGCGATAGTCTCTGACCAAGCATCGAAGGCGTGGGCGCGCGTCGCCCTCGGGGATGGCAGTGACCGGTCGATCCTGGGTGAGTTGCTCTCGCTGAGGCTTGTGCACAACTCGGGTGCGGCTTTTTCCCTTGGCGTTAACAGGACGTGGTTGCTGACCGTCTTCACGCTCATCATCATGGGCTTCCTCGGTGCGTTGGCGATCCGCGTGCGTAGGTCGTCAACGCTGCTGGCTATCGGCCTGCTCATGGGTGGCGCGGTCGGCAACCTGATTGATCGGCTGACCGGTGAGCCTGGGTTTGGCGTCGGGCACGTCACCGACTTCATCGCCTACGGCACCTGGTTCGTTGGAAATGTTGCGGATATCTGGATTGTGCTCGGTGCAGCGTGGCTGGCGCTGGCTCTGTCACGTGAACCCCGAGAGGAAGGGAGCAAGTGAGTTCTCGGATGCTTCCCGTGCCCGATGCCCTGGTGGGCGAGCGTGTGGATGCCGCCCTGGCCCGCATGCTCGGCCTGTCACGCTCGCGCTGTGCGGAGCTGGCGGGGGACGGGCATGTCCTGATTAATGGCGTGACTGCCGGGAAATCGGATCGACTGGGCGCTTTCGACATTATCGAGGTGACGATCCCCGAGCCGGAGAGTAAGCCGACGCCCGTGACTGACATGGGAATCCTGTACGACGATGAGGACATTGTCGTCGTCGACAAGCCCGTGGGCGTCGCCGCACACACCGGTCCCGGGTGGGAGGGACCCACGGTCCTGGGGAATTTGGAGGCAGCGGGTTACCGCATCACCAGCTATGGCCCGCCCGAGCGACAGGGTATCGTCCACCGCCTCGACGTGGGGACCTCGGGGGCGATGATGGTCGCCAAGTCAGAGCTGGCCTACACGGTCATGAAGCGAGCCTTCAAGGAGCGCACCATCGAGAAGGTGTACCACGCGGTCGTCGCCGGTCACCTCGACCCGGCCTCGGGCACGATCGACGCTCCGATCGGTCGCCACCCTTCCCGTGAATGGCGTATGGCCGTCATTGACGGCGGCAAGCGAGCTGTCACCCACTACGACACCCTGGAACTCATGGCGGGGGCCCAACTCACGGAGGTACACCTGGAGACGGGACGTACCCACCAGATCCGCGTGCATATGGCCGCTGTCGGTCACCCCTGCGTGGGCGATACGTTCTATGGCGCAGACCCCACTCAGGCTGAGCGCCTGGGACTCACCCGACAGTGGCTGCACGCCGTTCGTCTCGGCTTTGCTCACCCGCGAACGGGCATGCCGATGAGCGTGTCCAGCCCCTATCCGGCCGACCTGGAGCTGGCCCTCGACAAGCTGCGTCATCCTGGCACCTAAGACGGAGGCGACAGTGCATCCCAGCCACGGCCTCGTCAATGAGTGGGCCGTGAGATGAACGACCGCGCGCGTTCGCGCGTTGCATGGCCCCGCGCGCGCCACGGCCAGTAGAATCGACGCATGGCTGATTCCTTCGTGCACCTCCACAACCACTCCGAGTATTCGATGCTGGATGGAGCGGCGAAGACGAAAGCAATGGCGGAGGAAGCGGCGCGCCTCGGGCAGCCCGCGATTGGCCTGACCGATCACGGATACCTGTTCGGTGCCTACGACTTCTACACGAACTGCAAGAACGCGGGCGTCAAGCCGATCATCGGGCTTGAGGCGTATGTGACCCCCGGCACGTCGCGCTTTGATCGTCAGAAGGTCCTGTGGGGTGAGCCGTGGCAGCGCGCCGACGACGTGAGCGCCGGCGGTTCCTACAATCACCTGACTCTCATCGCCTACAACACGACGGGCATGCATAATCTCTTCCGCCTGGGGTCCTACGCCTCGACGGACGGCCAGTTCGGCAAGTGGCCGCGCGCCGACAAGGAGCTGCTCAGCCAGTTCCACGAGGGCCTCATCGTGTTCACGGGCTGCCCCTCGGGCGCCGTGCAGACGCGCCTGCGCCTGGGGCAGTGGGACGAGGCCGTGGCTGAGGCCGCGCAGCTGCGCGACATTTTCGGGGCGGAAAACTTCTACGTCGAGGTCATGGACCACGGCATCGACATTGAGCGACGCACCCACCGGCAGGTCCTCGAGATCGCCAAGCTTATGAATGCGCCCCTCGTGGCCACCAATGACGCGCACTACGTCAAGCGCGACGACCGCAAGATCCAGGACGCGCTCCTGTGCATCAACTCCGGTTCGCGCATTAACGACCCGGACCGCTTCAAGTTCGATGGCGACGGCTACTACATCCGTTCCTCGGACGAGATGCGTTCGCTGTGGAGCGAGCTGCCCAGCGCCTGCGACTCGACCCTCGAGATCGCTGAGCGCTGCGACGTGCACTTTACGACCACGAAGGAGGGCGCGAACTACATGCCCGAATTCCCGGTGCCCGAGGGCGAAGACAAGACCTCGTGGTTCATCAAGGAGGTCGAACGAGGCCTGCGCGATCGCTTCCCGAACGGCATCCCTGACGCCGTGCGCAAGCAGGCCCAGTACGAGGAAGACGTCATTATTTCGATGGGTTTCCCCGGCTACTTCCTGACCGTCGCCGACTACATCAACTGGGCAAAGTCGCAGGGCATCCGCGTGGGGCCAGGCCGTGGTTCGGGTGCTGGATCGATGGTCGCCTACGCCATGAAGATCACCGAGCTGAACCCCCTCGATCACGGCCTGATCTTCGAGCGATTCCTCAACCCCGAGCGAATTTCCATGCCTGACTTCGATGTCGACTTCGACGAACGTAGGCGCGACGAAGTCATCGCCTACGTCAAGCGCAAGTACGGCGAGGACCGCATCAGCCAGGTCGTCACCTACGGCACGATTAAAACCAAGCAGGCCCTGAAAGACTCCGCGCGCATTCTCGGCAAGGACTTCAAGGTCGGCGAGCAGCTCACCAAGGCCCTGCCCCCGGCGATCATGGGCAAGGACATCACGGTCCACGGCATCTTCGATGAGAAGGACAAGCGCTACGCCGAGGCCTCGGAGTTCCGTAAGTTCTACGAGGAGAACCCCGACACGCACGAGGTCGTCCAGTACGCGCTCGGCCTGGAGGGGCTCACCCGCCAGTGGGGCGTGCACGCGTGCGCGGTCATCATGAGCTCCCACACGCTCACGGACATCATCCCGATCATGAAGCGCCCGCAGGACGGCGCGATCATCACCCAGTTCGACTATCCGACGTGCGAGACGCTCGGCCTGCTGAAGATGGACTTCCTGGGCCTGCGTAACCTCACGGTCGTGTCCGACGCCCTTGAGAACATCGCGCTCAACGGCAAGCCGGACCCGGACCTCGATCACCTGGCCTTCGACGACAAGAAGACGTATGAGCTACTGGGACGAGGCGAGACCCTCGGAGTGTTCCAGCTGGATGGTGGCGGCATGCGCGACCTCCTCAAGCTCATGAAGCCCGACAACTTCGAAGACATCTCCGCCGTCGGCGCCCTGTATCGCCCGGGCCCGATGGGTGCGAACTCGCACACGAACTACGCGCTGCGTAAGAACGGGCGTCAGGAGATTACGCCCATTCACCCGGAGCTGGAAGAACCGCTCAAGGACATCCTGGGCACGACCTTCGGTCTGATCGTGTACCAGGAGCAGGTCATGCAGATCGCCCAGAAGCTGGCGGGATACTCGCTGGGCCAGGCAGACATTCTGCGTAAGGCCATGGGTAAGAAGAAGAAGGAGGTCCTGGATCAGCAGTTCAAGGGCTTCCGGCAGGGCATGGTGGACAACGGCTATTCCGAGGAGTCGATCAAGGCCCTGTGGGACGTCGTCGTTCCCTTCTCCGCTTACGCCTTCAACAAGGCGCACTCGGCGGCCTACGGCCTCGTCTCCTACTGGACTGCCTTCCTCAAGGCGAACTACCCGACCGAGTACATGGCCGCCCTGCTGACCTCGACGAAGGACAACAAGGACCGCCGTGCTCTCTATCTGGCCGAGTGTCGCCACATGGACATCACGGTCCTGCCCCCGGACGTGAACGCGTCGATGGGTAACTTCGCGCCTGACGGTGAGGCGATCCGCTTCGGGCTGAACGCCATCCAGAACGTCGGTGGGCCGGTCGTTGACGCCATCGTGGAGACTCGCGCGCAGAAGGGGCGTTTCTCCTCGTTCCAGGATTTCCTGGACAAGGTCCCGCAGGTGGTGTGTAACAAGCGCACGATCCAGTCCCTGATCCGCGCCGGTGCCTTCGACTCGATGGGGCACACGCGCCGCGCTTTCCTTGCGCGCTGCGACGAGGCCGTGGACGCGATCATCGACGTCAAGCGCAACGAGGCCATCGGGCAGTTCGATCTGTTCGGCGCACTGGGTGAGGACGATGACTCGGGTTCCGGCTTGGCGATCGACATCCCGGACCTGCCCGAGTTTGATCGCAAGACGAAGCTGGCTGCCGAGCGCGAGATGCTAGGCCTGTATGTCTCCGACCACCCGCTGCGCGGCGTCGAGGCGGCGCTGGCTCGCCACCAGGACTATGAGATCGCGCAGGTTGTGGGCTCGGAGGGTGCGATGGCGGACCGTATCGTCAAGATCGCGGGCCTGGTCTCCGGCGTGACGACGAAGGTGACGAAGCAGGGAAATGCGTGGGCGATTGCAACCATCGAGGATCTGTCTGGCTCGGTGGACGTTCTCTTCTTCCCGCGCTCGTACGAGTCGATTCAGACCTACCTCGCTCAGGACATCATCGTCCAGATTGAAGGAAAGGTGAACGTCCGTGAGGAGGGTATGACGATCTACGGTCAGTCGATGACTCTCCTGGATTTGTCAGGCGGGGCGGACCTGCCGCTCGACCTGCGCCTGCCGGCTGCCCGGTGCACGCCCGAGCTTCTCACCGACCTGCGAGGCGTCCTCGAGTCCTATCCGGGTGGCTCCCCGGTGCGCCTGCACCTGACGGAGCCGGGGCGCACGACGGTTGTCGAGCTGGATCCGAAGCTGCGCGTGGAGCAGACCAGCGCCTTCTTCAGCCATATCAAGGCCGTGGTCGGCGCGGGCGGCGTCGTGTCCTCGTCCTAAGATGATGCGAGCCGGGCCGGTCGGCCCGGCTCGTGTCGTTGACGGGGAAGTTTAGGAGGCGGTCCCGACGATTGCGGCGGCCCGTCCCCAGGGGGCGTCGACCTCGACGAGATCGCCCGCGCTCAGGTGGTGGCCGCGGCGTGTCTCTACCTCGCCGTTGACGGTCACGTCGCCGCCCTGGATGAGTTCGCGGGCCTGCGCACCGTCTTCCGCGAGGGAGGCAAGCTTGACGAATTGGCCGAGTTTAATCTCTCCGCGTACAGGGATCGTGGGGATGGTCATGGTGGGGTCCTTTCGCTGGTGGAGAGCGCATGACGCGCGAGGGCGTGTATGAACAGTATCCTTGGTGGCAAAGACACACAATAAGGAGGAGCGGTGAGCGCTCACAACGACGATATCGATGCGGAGTTCCAGTCGCTGGTCGCATCGCTGGGGGAGACAGGGACAGAGGCGTCGTCTCAGCCGACGCGTGACCCGGACGATACTCCCGTCGACGAGTCGCTGCACCTGGAGGGTGGCCGTCTGTCGGTCGCGCTGGTGCTGGCACCGATCGCGTACCCGGAGGCCCTGCATTCGCTGCTGGCGCTGTCGGGCGTCCGAGAGTCCATTGTGCGTCTCAAGCCGTGGACTGCCGTGTGGTTACGTGTTGAGACGACGCCGACGGACGAGGAGGAGCTGGATGCTCTGCTCACCGGCCAGCGCCCGATGCCGGATGTGGTAGACCGTGTGGCGCGCGCCGTGTCGAATCTGTCGAAGTATGGGGCGGTTGCTCTCATGAGCTGGCTCGTCGAGGGCGATGGCGTGGAGCCGGGCGTCTCAGGTCGTATTTCCGCCCAGCGCTACGTGGGTGGTGAGCCGGAGGAAGCGATCCCCGCTGGCCTCCTGTTGGGCGCGATGCCTCCGGCCACGGAGGATCTGCTGCTGGGGCGCACGACGCCCAGTGACTATTCGGATTCGGTGAGCGCCGACGGTTCTCGCAAGGGTGGCGGCCCGCTCGGCTGGTTCCGCCGCAAGCAGTCATGAGCGTCCTCGAACTGCTGCCCGCAATCGACGTATCGGGCGGGCAGGCGGTGCGTCTGTCCTCCGGGTCGGTCGATGTCGGGAGCTGGGGTAGTCCGATTGATGTCGCTCGTTCCTTCGACGAGGCCGGGGCGCGCTGGGTGCACCTCGTGGACCTGGATCTGGCGTTTGGTCGCGGCGAGAACTCTGAGTTGCTGGCCCGAGTTATTCGGGAGACGCCCGTGCGCGTCGAGCTGTCGGGTGGCATCACGAGCCGCGCGGCCATCGAGGCCGGATTGGCGATGGGACCTGAGCGCGTCAACGTGGCCACGCAGGCGCTCGCGCGCATCGATGACGTCTGTGAGGCCGTCGATTCCTTCGGTGAGCGCGTCGCCGTGTGCTTGGACGTGCACGGGGATCGCTTGGCCGCGCGCGGCGGATGCGGCGAGGGGGGTGACGTCTGGGAGGTACTGCGCGTTTTGAACGAGGCCGGGGTGGCCCGCGTGGTCGTCACCGACGTGACGCGGGACGGGCAGATGACCGGCTCGAACCGTGAGTTGCTGGAGCGCGTCGCAGACTCGACTGACGCGCGCATCATCGCTTCGGGCGGTGTCAACTCACTGGCCGATATCGAGGCGCTGCGTGCCCTCGGTATCGAGGGGGCCATCGTCGGAAAGGCCCTCTATCAGGGGGCATTTACCCTGGTGGACGCGCTGGCCGTTGCGGGATACGAGGAGGATTGATGGCCGCTGGAATGCCCAATCTCTCCGAGGAACAGAAGAATCGACTGGCTCAGCGCCTGTCGATGATGAGCCACGACCGCGGCGATGGTGGCCAGGGCCTGCCACGCACGATGCGCGCGCTGGCGCTGGGGGAGGGGAACGACGCGGGAGCCGCCCGCCTCGAAGCCCTCGTCAATGCCCTCGTGTTCGAGCGTGTGATCGTGCCCATCGACGTCGAACCCGACCCGCGCGTGACGGGCGTTCATGCCGGCGACAGTGGGCACAACCCGATTGACTTCGTGCGCGTGCAGACCCCAGCGGGGGAGGCGCTCGCGATCTATTCGTCGGTCCGTGCGCTGTCCGCTCACCGCCCCGGCGATCGACCGATGGCCCTGGACTTCCGCACGATTGGACTCACGGCCCTGATTGAGACGGGCGGGCGCGTCGTCGTCAATCCGGGTACCGACGCGGTGCTGCTGCCGCGCCCCGCCGTCGCCGCCCTCGCCCAGGGCGATCAGTGGTTGCCCGCATGGCGCGATGTGGCCCTACGTGACCTGCTGTTCGACGAAGCAAACGCTGTCTGCTCCGCCATCACCGACCTGTCCATCACCTACGCGGGCGGTGGTTTGACGCGCGTCATCGTGTCCGTGGAACGATCCTGTTTCACGGAAGCGGCCAATGCCTCGGCGATGAAGCAGAGCCTGACCCAGGCGTTGTCGCACGTCGGGGCAAACCGCCGTCTCATTGCCTCGGCTGATCGCGTCGAGATCGCGCCCATCCTCGTCTGAGGCCACGGTGATTGCCGACGTGCCACGGCCTTGTCCGTGAGCGTGAGGCGCGCAATGACCCCTGACCTGGCGCGGGGGCGTCATCTCTGGTAGAGTGGATGTGATCATCTGGGCATACGCCCGGAACGCAAGCGGAGAAATCCCACCTGGATACCCGCCTCTCGACAGGGAGAATGCCGCCCGCAGGGGCGAAGCGCAGGGGATCGGGTTCGGCGGTCAACACCTGTGCGTGTTGACCCTATGGAAGCCTCCGTGCGCGTCGCGTAACGGAGGCTTTTCGTTTCGCGCATAAGGATTCTGTGGAAGGAGCCGCTCATCAGCGAGACTCGCATCAATGAGCGTATTCGAGTCCCCGAGGTTCGCCTCGTGGGACCCGGAGGTGAACAGGTCGGCGTCGTCCGCGTTGAGGATGCGCTGCGTCTGGCCGAAGAGGCCGGGCTTGACCTGGTTGAGGTTGCGCCGAATGCTAAGCCGCCCGTCGCAAAGCTCATGGATTACGGCAAGTACAAGTACGAAGCCGCCCAGAAAGCCCGCGATGCTCGCCGCAACCAGGCGAACACGCAGCTGAAGGAAATCCGCTTCCGACTCAAGATCGACGATCATGACTTCGGCGTCAAGAAGGGCCACGTGGAGCGCTTCCTGTCCGCCGGCGACAAGGTCAAGGTCATGATCATGTTCCGCGGTCGAGAGCAGTCTCGCCCCGAGGCTGGCGTTCGCCTCCTGCAGCGCCTCGCCGAGGAGATCGGTGATCTCGCCACCGTCGAGTCGATGCCCCGTCAGGACGGGCGCAACATGACGATGGTGCTGGCCCCCACCAAGCGCAAGGCCGACGCCCTGACCGAGCAGCGCAAGCGCCGCGAGGCCGAGCGCGCCGAACGCCGGGGCAAACGCGCCGAACGCGCCAGCAAGGACCAGGCCCGCGTGGCAGCCGACAAGGCTGACGAACAGGACTGACGGCGATAGTAATCGCCTCACAACGAAGGAATAGAAATGCCGAAGAACAAGACTCATTCCGGTGCTAAGAAGCGCTTCCGCACGACTGGCTCGGGCAAGATCATGCGCGAGCAGGCCGGAGCCCGCCACCTGCTGGAGCACAAGTCCAGCCGCAAGACCCGCCGCCTGGCCACCGACCAGGTCCTGGAGACCGCCGACGTCAAGCGCGTCAAGCGTCTGCTGGGCAAGTGAGCTCGAGTTAGAGGAGAACAGTAGAAAATGGCACGTGTTAAGCGTTCTGTCAACGCCAAGAAGAAGCGTCGTACCGTACTCGAGCAGGCCTCCGGCTACCGTGGCCAGCGCTCGCGCATGTACCGTAAGGCCAAGGAGCAGGTTACTCACTCCTTCGTCTACTCCTACCGCGACCGCAAGGCCAAGAAGGGCGATTTCCGTCGTCTGTGGATCCAGCGTATCAACGCTGCGTCCCGCGCCCAGGGCCTGACCTACAACCGCCTCATCCAGGGCCTGAACCTGGCCGGCGTTGAGGTCGACCGTCGCATGCTGGCCGAGCTGGCCGTGAACGACATCAACGCGTTCAACGCCCTGGTGAAGGTTGCCAAGGACGCGCTGCCCGCCGACATCAACGCCCCCAAGGCCTGATTGGTGAACTCTCATCCCGAGCGCCTGACCGTTCTCGACAATCCCCGCGCCGATCGCGTGCGCAGGGTGTCGGGTCTGGTCGGGCGCTCGGCGCGTTCGCGCTCGGGCCTGATGCTCGTGGAGGGGCCTCAAGCCGTGCGCGAGCTCGCGCGCTTTCGTCCCGGCGCTGTTCGGGACGTGTATGTGCGCGAGGACGCGTGGGTGACCCACGCTGATATCGTGGAGGCCGCGCAGCGCGCGACTCGCTGGGTGCATCCCGTGACTGCCGAGGTTTCGGTTGCGCTCTCGCGGGATTCGCAGGGAGTGTGTGCGGTGGCCTCCGCAGACGCTGTGTCGCGCGAACTACCTGAACCGAGCGTGGGCGAGACTCTTGTGGTCCTTGCTCAGGGGCGCGACCCCGGCAACGTGGGCACGATTATCCGCACGGCCGACGCGTTTGGCGCGGTCGGTGTCATCACGGTTTCGGGCACGGTGGAAGCTACCAGCCCGAAGGTCGTGCGTGCCAGCGCGGGTTCGGTGTTTCACATTCCCGTGTGCATCGTTCCCTCGTTCGAGGAAGCGCACGCCCTCATCCATCGCCGCAGCGCCGCACTGCTGGGGACCAGTGGCGGGGCCGGCTCCCTTGACCTTTCTCAGATGCTCGCTCAGGGCGTTTCCGGCCGTTCGCGCTTGTCGCAGTCCCACGCGTGGGTCTTCGGTAACGAGGCAAAGGGCCTGTCGGGGGCAGAGATGCGGCTGTGCGACGCGCTCGTGTCGATCCCGATGACGGGGGACGCCGAGTCCCTTAACGTTGCCAGCGCGGCGACAGCCTGCCTGTTCGCCTCCCAGACCGTGCGAGGCATGGCGCTCTGACGTTTCCTGATCGCGGTGCATTGTGGCGCTCGCGACTACCCTGGGTGTCATGAAGTTAGGTGACCTGTCCGAGGCCCAGTTGGTCTCTCATTTCCGCGCATCGTTCCCCGCAGGCGAGCGCACCCTCATAGGCATTGGCGATGACTGCGCGCAGATCGCGGTACCCGAAGGATCCTTCATCGTGACGACGGATGTCATGGTGGAAGACCAGCACTTTCACCTGTCCTGGTCCACCGGCTACGAGGTCGGTGCCCGCGTGGCGGCGCAGAACCTAGCGGATATCGACGCGATGGGCGGGCGTCCCTCAGGTCTCGTTGCCTCGGTCGTCGCGCCGCGAGACATGGACGCGGATGTTTTTCTCGATGTTGTCCGAGGCCTGGGGGAGCGGGCGCGCGAGGTCGGCGCGGGTGTCGTCGGCGGCGACCTGAGCGCGGGAGACAAGCTCGTCCTCTCGGTGACTGCCTTCGGCTATTGCCCGGGGCCAGTGGTGCGTCGCGACGGGGCACGCCCCGGCGACGTCATCGCGGTGAGTGGTACGTTGGGCTTTTCCTACGCTGGCCTCGATCTGCTCTCGGGCGGGCACGTCGACCCTGCCGTGCGTGGTACTGACCAGCTGGGGAAACTCGCTCCCTTTATCGAGACCTATCGCGCGCCGCACCCGCCGTTGGGGTCAGGGGTTGCCGCCGCTGCAGCGGGTGCTCGGGCGATGATGGACCTGTCCGACGGACCGGCCGCCGATGCCGCCCGCATGGCCACGGCCTCGAACGTCGTCATCGAATTCGACCGGCACGCCATCGAGGAGGAGGCGTGGAAGCTCCAAGCACCGGCTCTGATCTGTCGAACGGACCCCGTGTGGTGGGTGCTCCAGGGCGGTGAGGAACATGGGATGCTCGCCGCGTTCCCGCCCGACGCGCCACTGCCCGACGGATTCCGTGTCATTGGTCGCGTGCGGGCGCGCGAAGAGGGGGAGAAGGCCTGTGCGATGTTCGATGGGGAGATCCTGCGCGGGGCGTGGGACCATTTCGATTCTGATTCCGTACACTAGCGTGATGTAGACCGCTGGTTTCCCCGTCGATGGGACGGCGTACACCGAGCGGTGTATCTGCAAGGAATGGAGAACGTTAGCATGGCTGCTTCGACCGAGGGAACCCAGGCCTCGTCCCGTCCCATGTCGCGCGTGGCGCGCAAACTCGCCGAATCCTCCCAGGAGATCCCAGCAACCGCTGGGCTGTCACTCCCGGCGTTGCGCGGCGACGCGGTGGTGCCGCCAACGAAGGCCCTGCCCGTCGTCACCCGGGACGAGGACGACGCCAACTAACGCGGCACCAAGCAGGGGAAGAAACATCGATGAGGACGACGAGGGACACACGTACGCGGAGTTGGTTCAGCGCGCCCCTCGTCATTGAATCCATCGATGACCCGCCGTAGAACGCTCGCTTGTCGTCGCGAGCATTCGTGAACGCAACGCTGGGATCAAACACGAACGCGTCGTGTCCAGCTGCGCTGCACTCCCCGAACGTGACCGCTCTGAAGCTGTCCGTGATGCCATCCATGCTTGCCACCGACACGGATTGTGGGAGTTTCACCGGCTACGACGCGTTCGTGACGATCAGCGAATCGGGCGGCACAACCGGGTCCAGCGAACGCACCGTGGCGGTCACTCCCTACGCGCAGGTCCCCCTGACCGCGACGGGGATCCCCCAACTGAACGAGAACGGAATGCCGACGATTCTCATCACCCTCGCCAGCCGCTGCTCGGCTCGAGATCGAATCGGTGGGTGAACCCGAGTACAGCAGTTCTGATATCCAGAGCAAGACAGTGACGGCAGTCCTCCGGATGAACGGGCATCGTTTTACGCACATCTTTACGGTTGACCGACGGGAGAAACGTGAGGGCGATTCATCCGTGTGGAAGATTCGCGATGGACTCTTCGTCACGATTCCTGTTTCGGGTACACGCGTCAACGAATTTAGCGTTGGTGGTGTCGTTGCCCCCGTGGGGGCTGACCAGACCACACCCACAGAGTATGTGCTATTTCCGGGCGTTTATTTCTTTAAGCCCGAAGGGCTGGGTGCCTATGTCGATGCACCTTCGGCCACCGTCGTGATCGAAAACGGGGCGCGTTCGTCGTCCTATGAAACTGCGTCGGTGCATTTCGATGGGACGCTCAATGCAGAGCTGAGAGGTGAGGCGCTTCGTGCCATGCGTGGAGCCGTCCAGGAATGTGCGACGCTCGGTACAAACATGAAAGCGGGATGCCCCTCAGAGGTGCGCTCGGCAAACATCAGCGAATTGGTTGCGTCCACCCTCCCCGCAACGGTGGAAAATGGCAGCAAAGAGGGAAGCTACGTAGGATCCGACGCTGTGATTTCCGTGCGGGATACGTCAGGTGCTGCGTTGGGCGCACAGCCCCGTGATCTCGTCATTAAAACTACAGCCACGGTCGCGCTCTCAGACGCAGGAATTCCGGTTACCGATATTGACGGAAAACCCGTCATCTCCGTCACTCTCAGCATCCCCTCGTCGGCAGGGGATTCGCCTTCTTCGTGAATATAAGACGGAGGTTGAGAGCGCCGCTAATTCTTACCCTGTCACGGTAACCGTTTGCCGCGGAAGTGCCTGGCGGCTTTCCCGTGACGTGACGCCCGGGACGTCGTAAGGAACGCGTAACGGCTACTCGACACAATGACCTGACGGGGGCCTCGATCCCATCATTCGCTGGTGTCATGGACGATGACCCCGTCCCCGACCCACCGACGCTCTCAGCTGTACCGGCCCCTCCGCGGCAGACAGCTGCGCCGGTGCCTGGATACGGGCAGTATCAGGTGGCTGCCCCGGCATCGATGTCGGCCCCCGCCGGCGCGGCAGCGTTCGGCGGCGTGACGGCACCCGTGAACGACTACGATTCGTTCCCGTTCACGTCGCCGACCTACATGTTCTACCCGGGTGTCTACACGGTCAATGCCGTCGGCCTTGGGGATTACGTTGAGGCCGAGTCGGCCACCCTCAGGGCGACGCGAACTGAGTACCAGTATGGTGCCGATCCCCTCATAAATGTGTCGATTGAGACCACCTACAGTCCGTCACTGTTGGACGCTGCGCTCGACGAGGTCGTGGCGCAGGCGAACTCGTGCGTCACCCCGCCCGGAAACCTCGATGCCGCCTGTCCCTTTGCCCTGCAGTCGCGCACTCTCTCACTCCTCGAAGTCAAGAAGCTGCCGACAGAGCTGAAGACCGGTGAGTGGGAACCTAATCGCTTCCAAGGCTACGTGACCTTCAGAATCCAGCGGGGTGCGGGGACAGTGATCCAGGATATTAAGACGACGGCGATTGCGACCCCTGAGTTCGACGATGGCGGCAAGGTCTTGCTCGACGCGTCGGGTAAGCCGCATTTCTGGGTGGAGTTCGAAGCGGAGTAACCGCCAACAATATGTGTTCCCCGGTCGCTCGGTGACCGGGGAGCATGGTTGTATCCCCACTGTGATCGGTGTTGACTGGCCACAAGCCAGATATGATACTGGGCACGCCTGCGTGGTCGGATGGTGGGGCGTGCAGAGCACTGCCTTCTGGCTGCTGTTTATCAAATATTGTGAGGAGTGCACGATGGGCACCGAGAAGAACGATGCGAGCGTGGCTCCGATACCGGCACCGCCTGTGACCCTTGCGGTTCCGGGTCCGCCGGTGCCTGCTGGTGCGGGTGTGGCTTTTATGCCGGTGTCTGCTCAGGGGAAGAAGCGCATGAAGCTGATTGGGATTCTGGTCGGCGTTCTCGTGGTGCTGGTGATTGCTGGTGTGGTGGCGATCAAGGTCGTCAATAGTTCTCGTACGCCCGAGGCTGAGGTGCGTAAGTATCTGGATCTGCTGGCTGCTGGTAAGGCGAGCGCGGCGACGGCGATGGTCGACCCGGGCGTGCCGAACAATCAGCACACGTTCTTGACCGACGACGCCATGGCCTCGG
The DNA here is from genome assembly GCF_905369875.1 of Actinomyces sp. ICM47. Taxonomy (NCBI): domain Bacteria; kingdom Bacillati; phylum Actinomycetota; class Actinomycetes; order Actinomycetales; family Actinomycetaceae; genus Actinomyces; species Actinomyces sp. ICM47. Next base: position 34,593 of record NZ_CAJPJE010000011.1, on the reverse strand, counting down.
CGACCTCGCTGCTGGTCGTCGAAGACGTCGTGGCCGATAGTGACGGCGACTCCGACATGTGCTCGGTGACCGCCACCTTATCTGTTGATGGGCAGCGCTTCACTCGTACTTTCACCGTCGTAGCAGACGACCCGGCGATGGGGGTTCTTGACAACTGGAAGGTGAAGGACTCCCTGGCCGTGGAGCTGAACGTCGACGCCGAGGGATACACCCAGTTCACAATCGGTGGCGTCACTGCGGATATCCCCAGCAAGAGCTTCAGCGGTAGGGAGGGGTCCTATGTCGTCTACCCCGGTGTCTACACGGTCACGCCGGTCGCCCCGAGCGAGTACGCGGATTCCAACCCTGAGACAGTCGCCGTTCTCGATGACGGGTTTGGCGGGAACGGTAGCACTGTCTCTCTGAAGGCCACCTACAACACCAAGCTGATCGCAGCAGCGCAAGCGGCAGGACAACAGGCTGTTGATTCCTGCACGTCCATTCCGGGCAACCAGAGTTCTTCGTGCCCATTTGCGATCCAGAGTGATGCGGTCACCGAGGTCTCGGGGGCGATGCCCAAGGCCTTGGGGGCGGAATCCGCAGACCAACCGACAGTATTTCGGGCAACTGTAATTTTCACGGCGACGTACTCCAACAAGTACTACATGGCGGGCACGCGCGACGTCGACGCTAAGGTGGAGATTCGCGCGCAGCTCGATGACGACAAGGTGCTCAAGATGGACAAGGATGGCAAGCCTGAGTTCACGGTCGACTTCCTTCGCTGAGGTGTTGTCTAGGCGTTGCCAACCCGTGATGGTGCCCGTCCGCGTGAAGCGGATGGGCACCACTTATCCGTACTGTGATCGTTCTTTGACTCAGCGCTTGTGGGGTGTGATACTTGGCACGCTCAAGTGGTTGGACGGTGGGGCGTGTAGAGCGCGTCGCTTTCCAGGCTGTGGTTTGTCAAACGTTGTGAGGAGTGCACGATGGGCACCGAGAAGAACGATGCGAGCGTGGCTCCGATACCGGCACCGCCTGTGACCCTTGCGGTTCCGGGTCCGCCGGTGCCTGCTGGTGCGGGTGTGGCTTTTACGCCGGTGTCTGCTCAGGGGAAGAAGCGCATGAAGCTGATTGGGATTCTGGTCGGCGTTCTCGTGGTGCTGGTGATTGCTGGTGTGGTGGCGATCAAGGTTGCTAATAGTTCTCGTACGCCCGAGGCTGAGGTGCGTAAGTATCTGGATCTGCTGGCTGCTGGTAAGGCGAGCGCGGCGACGGCGATGGTCGACCCGGGCGCTCCGAACGATCAGCGGGTCTTCCTGACCGATGACGTGATGGCCTCGGCGACCTCGCTGCTGGTCGTCGAAGAAGTAGCCGCCGACAAGAATGAGGACGCTGAGACCCGTCAGGTGTCGGCCACCCTGCAGGTCAACGGGGAGCGCTTCACCCACGCCTTCACCGTGACCAAGGAAAAGCCGACGATGGGTGTTCTGAATAACTGGACAGTGAAGGGGTCGCTTGCCGCGCCGGTGAGCGTCGACGCCAGCGGGTACACCCAGTTCACGGTCGGCGGCGTGAGCGCCGATGCTCCGCACAAGCTTGTCTCTGGCAAGCCGGCCACCTACCTCTTCTACCCGGGCGTGTACACGTTCACGCCCGTCGCCCCGAGCGAATACGTGGATGTTAACCCTAAGACAGTTGCCGTCCTCGATGGCGTCCACGGTGGGACTACCTCCTATGCTGATGACGCCGACGTTTCCCTGATTGCGACCTACAGCGACGAGCTGAAGGAGGCGGCGCTCGAGTCCGCGAAGGAATTCTTGAACTCCTGCGCCTCCATCCCGGGGAATCAGAATTCTGACTGTCCGTTCGCCCTCCAAAGCGACGCGGTGACCGCGATCTCCGTCAAGACGATGCCCACATCGCTGGAGCCGCTGGAGATTGATCCGGGGGTCTTCCAAGGGCCAGTCACTTTCGCGGTGACGTACTCCGACAAGTACTACATGCCGGGAACGCGCGACGTTGATGCGAAGGTAGTCGTCAACGTCCAATTCAGCAACGACGGGCTGCTCAAGCTCACGTCGGACGGCAAGCCTGATTTCTTCGTTGGTGCATCCCGTTAAGGCCATCGCCGCCCTCTGACCCGTGATGTCGCCCGTCCGCGTAGCGGACGGGCGACATGCGTGTGTGCGCCGGAACCTGACTCCGGCCTCGTTCCAGGAACGTGAGCCGCGTGTAGCCTTGAGGTCCCACAATGCTTATGCAACAATTGTCAGGTTGTGTCCGTCGAACCCTGCACCACATCCCAGGCGCGGGACCGGGGCAGAGCGTCGCACAGTGAGGAGAAACAGTGGAACCGAACGCGCAGCACACGACCCAGGGGACGAGCGAGCCGCCTCCCATCCCCGAACAGACTGTCCCCGTGCCTCCGGTACCCGCTGCGCCGCAGACGTACGTGACGCAGCAGGTTCCCGTCATGGCTCCGGTGCCTGGCGAGGTGCCGCCTGCCGCGCTGATGAGCGGGACCATCGCCTTCACTCCCATGTCCACGAAGAGCCGCCGCCGCATCAAGCGGAGCGTAATCGCCGTCGTTGTCCTCGCAGTTGTCGCGGGAGTGGGTGCGCTCAGCATCATGTTCGCGAACTGGACGCGCACGCCGGAGGCAACAGTGCGCCAGTACCTGGATTACTTGGCCGCTGGCAAGGCCAGCGCGGCGACAGCAATGGCAGACCCCGGCCTGGCTAACGACAAGCGCGCATTCCTCGCGGACGATGTCATGGCCTCGGCCGACGCGCGCATCGTCATCGAGGACATCGTCGCCGACCCCAACGAAGACGCAAAGACGCGCACGGTCACCGCCACCATGCAGCTCGACGGGGAGCGTTTCACCTACAACTTCACCGTCTCCTCCGCAAAGCCGACGTTCGGTGTGCTGAAAAACTGGAAGCTCGAAAACTCGATGGTCATGCCCGTACGCATTATGGGAGACAAAGTCTCGAAGTTTTCCATCGGCGAGGTAATGACGTCGGTGAACGCCGGCGAAATGAGCACTGGCACGGAGTTTGTGTTCTACCCGGGCATCTACACGGTCACTCCCGTCGACGTGGGCGAGTATATCGACGCCGATCCGGTGACCGTGCGGGTTAAGCCGGAGACCGGCTCCAGCCGATCGGGGGATACCGCCCAGCGCGTCCAGCTCAAGGGAACCTACAACTCCAAGCTGTCAGACGCGGCCCTGAGCGCGGCCGTCGCCCTGACGAACTCGTGCGCCACCGTCCCCGGAAACATTGACCAGGCCTGCCCGAACGCTGTTCGCGCCACAAACCTGGCAGTCCTGCAAGTCAAGAAGACGCCTACCACCATGACGAAGTCGGGCGAGAAGGGCAGCTACACCGGGGAAGCAGTGTTCTCGATCCAGAGCACGAGCAGCTGGGACAAAGAACCTCATGACGTGAACTCGACAGTCACTGCAACCGTGACGCTCGACGAGAACGGGTTGATCAAACTCGACTCATCGGGCCAGCCGGTGTTCAAGGTGACCTTCGGTTACTGATTGGAAAGCGGCGTGGGGCGCAAGCCTCGCGCCGCCCCGTCTCTTCATGGTTGTTCTTCAATGTGGTGGCAAGCCGCTGGAGGCACGCTATGATGGGTTGTTAGTAACTCTGTCACAGCGAGAGTGGAGCAGTCCCCATGAGCAATGACGCGCAGGCAACGAGTACACGGCGGCCCGGTCGGCCTAAGGCTGGCAGTGAGGACAAGAAGGCGCGCATCCTTGCCGAGGCGTTGACGTTGTTCTCGACCCGCGGGTATGTGGGAACCTCCCTGGCGGACATCGCGCGGGCCTCGGATATTTCGAAGGCGGGGCTGCTGCACCACTATTCGTCGAAGGACCAGCTGCTGGCCGCTGTCCTGGACGAGCGTGATCGTCGCACGATGAGCCGGCTGCCCGGTGGCGACGAGGGGGCGGAAGTCGCGCTCGACGCGTGGGTGGAGATGGTCGCCCACAATCAGCGCCATCCTGACGGGGTGGCCCTGTACACGGCGATGTCGGCGGCGGTCATCGATGCTGATCATCAGGCTCATCCGTGGTTCCGTCAGCACCTGATGAGCGCGATCGCCTACCTGGTCGATGCCCTCGAGCGTGGAAAGACGACAGGCGAGGTGCGTGCGGACGCGCCGAGTGAGCAGATCGCCCGTAAGCTGGTTGCCCTCTCTGATGGTCTTCAGGTTCAGTGGCTGTGTGCGCGCGTGGATGGGGGAGGAGAAGTTGACATGCACGGGGTGACGGCTGGTGTGGTTGCCGACGTGAAGGATCGCTGGCTCGTTCGGTCATGAACGAGGCCGGGGTTGCCCTCCTGTGAAAAAGATGCTTGTCTGGTGAAATGCATCACGGGTGATGAGCCTCGTTGACCATTTTACAGGGAATGGGGCTTAGGTCCCTTGAGCGTGGTGGCTTGTAGTCATCATCTGGCGGTACGGGCGTGCCTCATGCGCGTTAGGATAGACAAACCAGCATGCTTCACAATGTCGGGAGTTTTGCCGAACGTGCCCAGCGGTGACGCTGCATGCGACGCAGAGGATCCGACGCATTCTCACGCCTGGAGGTCTACGCATGACGAACACCGCTGTTCCCACCCCGCCCCGCCCTGATTCCACCGCTCGGCGGTGCCCCGATGATCTGTGGATCCTGGGGGAGCGCGCAGTGACCCGAGCCCGCCGGTGGGCTGATGAGTCTGCTCACGAACCCACGCCACAGTCGGCCAAGCTCCTGTCCCGCATTCTCGCGGATCCGGATGGTCTGACGTTCACAACCCGATTCGTCGACGACGTCGTGCGCCCCGCGGACCTGGACGTGGCCAGCGCGGCTATGAAGCGTCTGTCGGCTGGCCGCAAGAGCTTCCTGCCTCCGGCGCTGGCGGTGGCGATGGGGCTGGGATCAACGGCGTCGCGCCTGGCCCCGCGCACCGTGACGGCCACGGCGCGTCGCGTGTTCCGTGAGATCGTCGGTGACCTCGTCGTCGATGCAACGGACAAGGGACTCGGCCCGGCGCTCGCTCGCCTGCGTAAGGGTGGGAACCGCCTGAACGTCAACCTCCTTGGCGAAGCGGTTCTGGGTGAGAAGGAGGCATCCCACCGTCTGGCCGAGGTCTCGCGCCTCGTGACGCGCGAGGACGTCGACTACGTCTCCATCAAGGTCTCTGCGGTGACTGGCCCGCACAATCCTTGGGGCTTCCAGGAGGTCGTTGACCATGGCGTGAATGCGCTCCTGCCTCTGTACCGCCTGGCCCGCGATCACGGGACCTTCCTGAATCTTGACATGGAAGACTACAAGGACCTCGATCTGACGATTGCGGTGTTCACCGCCATCCTCGACCAGCCGGACATGCGCGGCTACGAGGCCGGCATCGTTCTTCAGGCCTACCTGCCCGACTCCCTCGGTGCCCTTCAGCGTCTCCAGAAGTGGGCGCGCACGCGCGTGGACGCTGGCGGTTCGCGCATCAAGGTCCGCATCGTCAAGGGCGCGAACCTGTCCATGGAGCGGGTGGACGCCGAAATCCACGGGTGGGAGCTCACCACGTGGCCGTCCAAGCAGGCTACCGACACCAACTACAAGCGCATGCTGAACTGGGCCATGACGCCCGAGCGTACCCGAGCGATCCGGCTGGGCGTGGCCGGTCAGAACATCTTCGACATCGCTTTCGCTTACGAGCTGCGCGCAGCACGCGGCGTCGAGGATAGTGTCGAGTTCGAGATGCTCTCCGGCATGGCGACGGGCATCCAGGAAGTCGTGCGCCGCGATGTTGGTTCGCTGCTCCTGTACGTCCCGGTCGTCAACCCCCGCGAGTTCGACGTCGCCATCTCCTACCTGGTGCGTCGCCTCGAAGAGAATGCTGCACCCGAGAACTTCATGTCCGGCGTCTTCGATATCGCCACAAATGAGGACGTGTTCACCCGTGAACGTGACCGCTTCCTCGCCGCCCTGTCCGACGTCGATCCCGACGCTGCGGTGCCCGTACCCAACCGCGGTCAGGACCGCCTGGCTGAGCGTGCGGCCGGGGTGCCCACCGAGCAGGGGAGTGTTGCCGAGCGCGCGCGTCGTCCCTTCGCCTCCGAGGCCGACTCCGACCCTGCGCTGGCGGCCAACCGCCAGTGGGCCCGTGAAATTGCTGCGGCTATCCCGGCGTCGACGCGCGGCGTCGAGGCGGTTCGTGCCGGTGCACAGGCCCTGGCTACGAACGAGGCAGTGGATGCGCTGATCGAGGCGAGTGCCAAGGCAGCCCACGCCTGGCAGGCTCTCGCCCCCGAGGAGCGTGCAGCTGTGCTGCACCGCGTGGGTGATGTCCTGGCTGCGCGGCGTGGCGAGCTGATCGAGGTCGCTGGATCCGAGGCCGGTAAGACCATCGATCAGGCTGATCCTGAGGTCAGCGAGGCCATCGACTTCTGCCACCATTACGCTGCAGCCTCCCTGGAGCTGGCCGACGAGGCGCATATGGCGGGCGCGCGATTCGTCCCCGTGGATGTCACCGTCGTCGCCTCCCCGTGGAACTTCCCCATCGCCATCCCGGTCGGTGGCGTCGCCGCAGCCCTTGCGGCGGGTAGCGCGATCATCCTTAAACCTGCCCCGCCTGCCAAACGCTGCGCGGCCGAGCTGGTCGCCGCCTTCCATGAGGCCGGGGTACCCAAGGATCTGGTGGCGCTGGCCCCGCTCGAGGACGGGGATGTCTCCCGGTACCTCGTGACCCATGAGGGCGTCGGTCGCGTTGTGCTGACGGGTTCCTACGACACGGCTCGCCTGTTCCGCTCGTGGAAGCCCGACATGCACTTGCTGGGTGAGACGAGCGGTAAGAATGCCATCATCGTCACGCCCTCGGCCGATCCGGATCTGGCTGTGCGCGACATCGTCCACTCGGCGTTCGCGCACGCTGGACAGAAGTGCTCGGCATCCTCCCTGTTGATCCTCGTCGGCTCGGCCGGTAAGTCCGCGCGCATCGCGCGCCAGCTGGTGGATGCGACCGCGTCGCTGCGCGTGGGGCTGCCGGCATCGCTGGATTCCCAGGTCGGTCCCGTCGTGGTTCCCGACGATGAGAAGGCTGTGCGCGGCCTGACGACGCTGGGCGAGGGGGAGCACTGGGTGCTTAAGCCCCGTTACCTGGGCGATGGACTGTGGACTCCGGGTATTCGCGCGGGCGTCGTGCCCGGCAGCGAATTCCACCTGACCGAGTACTTCGCGCCCGTCCTCGGCGTCATGCGCGTCGATACACTCGAGGAGGCCATCGAGGCGGTGAACGACGTCGACTACGGTCTGACGTCGGGCCTGCACACCCTCGATACCGAGGAACTCGCAACGTGGTTGGAGGGCATTGAGGCTGGCAATCTCTACGTCAACCGCGGCATCACGGGTGCCATTGTGCGTCGTCAGCCCTTCGGTGGGTGGAAGCGCTCGGCTATCGGCTCGACCACGAAGGCCGGTGGCCCCTCCTACCTGCTGGGGCTGGGAGAGGTCGAACCCGTGCGTGACACCAGCGCGGCGGGCCGTGCCGTGTCTACGGTGCCGGTTGACCCGCGTGTCCTCGCGCTGTGCAACGCGACTGCTCCTCACGTGGACGCGGCCGACGCGGCCGAACTCAGCCGCGCTGTTGCCGCCGACGCCGCTGCCTGGGCCAGCGACTACGGTGCCAACCGCGACGTGACCGGCATGGCATGTGAGCGCAATATCCTGCGCTACCGCTCCACCCCGGTCCTCGTGCGAGCCGGGAGCGGAACTGTCCTGGCGGATACCGTTCGCGTCCTCGCTGCGGGTATCCTTGCGGGCGGTCCCATCGGCCTGTCCGTCGCCGACCAGCTGCCGGGCGCGGTGCTGGAACTGGCGGAGGCTGCGGGCATCGAGGTGACGATTGAGGATGCGCGCTCGTGGGATGCTCGCCTGGCGATGGTTGCGACGTCGGGTGGTCTGGGGATGCGCGTGCGTGTCCTCGGCCCGCGTGAAGAGTCCTCGGCGCAGCGGTGGACTCACGCGACCCGCGCGAGCTGGGGCAGCCCTGACGTTGCCCTGTACACGGGTGCTGTCACGGCATGCCCGCACTCGGAGCTGCTGCCCTTCCTGCGTGAGCAGGCAGTCTCGATCACGAACCACCGCTTCGGAACGCCGCTCGACCTGGCTGCGAACCTCCTCTGATCGGTGCATGCCCCGCGGCATTGACCCATCCGATGGGTCAATGTCGCGGGGTACTGCCGTCCTCCGGCCAATGTGAGGGGCGCTGGCAACGCGTCGGGGAGCGGTGCCCAAGGGATAGGTAGGCGACAAAGAACGCCCGCGACTCTTCGTCGCGGGCGTTTGTCCATGCCCACGTGGGGCAGGTAGGATCCGTCAGATCGCGCGAGCAACCTTGTCGGACTTCAGGCACTTGGTGCACACGTTCAGGCGCTTGGGCGTCCCGTTGACCAGGGCGCGAACGCGCTGGATATTCGGATTCCACCGGCGGTTGGTGCGAACGTGCGAGTGCGACACGCTCTTGCCGAAGCCGGGTCCCTTACCGCACACGTCACAAACGGCAGCCACGATGTTCTCCTCGGTATGTCTTCCAGTTCAGTCTTTGGCTCCCCGCGGTCGCGGGGAAACGCATCCTTCGGTGCTTGAACCGAAGGCAACCATGACAGAATAGCGGATGATGTGCGCTGTCAACAACTCGCACGAGGTTTTGGTCGTGTCAGGTCGCACACAGCGTGCACGGTGGGGACAATTGATAGTCGTGAAAGGGGAGCCATGGAGCTGAATGCATCGGTGATCATTGCGGCATGTCGGGTGGGGGCTGAGGAGGCTGCCAGGCTCGCGCCCTTCCTTGACGACCTGGACGGGTGGGATGGCGCGGACTGCGACACCGGCACAAATGCTGCGGCGACGATGGCTGCGCTGGCGGCAGCCATGGACTCCCTGGAGCCGCGCGCACACCCGCGCGTCGCGCTTGAGGTAGGTGTCGAAACTCTGATCCGTCGAGGCGTCGGGCACAGCAGCGTCGCGCTCGCAGCCCTGTTCGAGGCCTGGGTCGGTGCTCTGGGAGACGATCGGGAGGTGACACCCGTCGCGATGCGTCGCATGCTGGCCTCCTCGCTGGTTCCCTCCTCCTCCTTTATTCAGTGGTCCGATGCCCTGGTGGAGATGCTGGGTGGCGCGGTGCGGGAGCTCGCGGAGCTGGGGCCGACGCTCCCCGACGTGGAAGACGTCTTTTCCCGTTTCTCCACCCAAGCTCAGATCGGCCTGGTCGATGCCACGAATGAGCTGACGGGACGCATTGACCCGGGCGGCGCGTTTATCGCCCTGGTCTTGGCCTGCATTGATGCATCCATGAGGGATGATGCGGGCATTCTGCAGTCTTTCACGGCGATGCTCGCCGACCTGGCGCGTCGCCATTCGTGTGCGCCTGAACCCGCCTCCCCACCGCCGGGGCGCGATTTCACGGTGGATATCATCCTGGAGGGCACGCAGGAGGACCTGCGTTGCCTCCTGGGACGCCTGGCTGGCCTGGGTGCATGCCTGTCCTATGTGGGGCGCGTCGACCTGTTCGGTATGGGGGAGTGGCGCCTGCACGTGGATACCTCCGCGCCGCTGGCGGCACACCCAACGTCGGGGCAGGTCGTGCGCTTCCAAGTCAGCGACGCGCGGCCCGACGATCAGATCGGCATCGACGAACTGGCGGACGAAGGCCTGACGCACCGTGGGGTGCGTCTGCTCCAGCGTCGTCCGATGCGTCGGGTCGAGCGTGCCCGCGTCATCGCCTGCACGCGCGCCCCCGGCCTCGTCGAAGACCTGGCGCGCGCTGGCGCGGTCGTCTTCCTGGAACCGAGTGTGGTTGATGCGGTGGGGATCGTGTCGGCCGCGGTCTCGCGCACGGGCGTGACACTCGTGGCCCCCTGCGATGATGCCAGCGCCGCCCTGGTAGGTACGGTGGCCTCGGTCTTGCCCTCAGTGGTACCGGGTGTGCCCGCGATCCTGCGGGCGGATAGCCGCGACGACCTGGGAGTGCTGGCCGTGGCTCGCGCCTGCGCACCGTTGTTCGTGCCCCAGCCGGGTGGGGTGGAGTCAGCACCGACCCTCGCCCGGATCCTGCGCGACAGTGCGCATGAAGCACTGATGATGAGCGCAAGCGCGCCCCTGCCTCGTGACGGGGATCCCGCTGGCATCGCCGAGGCCTTGGCGGAGGTCACGCAAGAGCGACCGTGTGCGTGGCGCCTCTTGATTTCCCGGGAGGACGATGGTCCCTACACGTTGGCGACCGTGCGTCAGCTGCTTGCGACGCGTGTCCCCGGTATCTTGATCGACCTGGAGACATGGGATGGTGGGCAGGCGGGCCCGAGCCTGGTGGGGTGCACCCTGTGAGTGCACTGGATGTCCCGCTGTCGCTACGACTGCCCAAGAAAATCGCAAAGGCCCTTCACAACGCTGACATCGTCACGGTCGGAGACCTGCTCATGGTCGCGCCGCGTCGCTACTACCACTGGGGCAGGCTCACCCCCCTGTCCTCCCTGCGTGAGGGCGAGGACGTGACGATCCTCGCCGAAGTCGCCGGAGCGCACCTGGTCGCCAACAGAAGCGGCTCAGGAGTACGCCTGGAGGTGAGCCTCACCGACGGCGTCCAGTATCTGTCAGCGACGTTCTTCGCGAAGAGTCAATTCAAGCTAGCTCCCATCGAGTGTCTCCTTGTACCGGGCCAGTCTTTCCTCTTCGCGGGCAAGGTCGGTGCCTACCGCGGCAAGCTCCAGCTCACACACCCGTCTTTCGAGGGCGTCGACGGGGAAGACATTGAGCGCATCGCATCCCGCCCCATCCCGATCTATCCCGTGACCGGCACACTGACCTCATGGGCGATTGCTCGTGCTGTCGGCATGGTGCTCGACGACTCCGACGTGCCCGACACAGTGCCCGCCGCGATCCGCGAGCGCCAGCGCATCGGCACCTACGCTCAGTGCCTGCGTCGGCTGCATCAACCGGAGTCGGACGAGGACTACCAGCAGGCACGCCGAGCACTGGCGTTTACAGAGGCCTTTGTTCTTCAGGTGGGACTGGCCACCCAGCGTCGGGGTGCGCGCTCGATCCCGGCCCTGGCCTCGCCCGCTGACGTGCCGCTCGTTGACCGTTTTATCCAAGGCCTGCCCTTCACGCTCACAGACGCTCAGCGGGGCGCGGTCGACCAGATCGGGGCGGACCTGGCGGACGAGGTCCCGATGCAACGCCTCCTGCAAGGAGACGTGGGGTCCGGCAAGACGGTGGTCGCACTCATCGCCTTCTTGCAGGTTGTCGCCGCAGGCCACCAGGGGGCCTTCGTCGCACCCACCGAGGTGCTCGCCGAGCAGCACACCGCATCCCTGCGGGCTCTGCTCGTGCCCCTCGGCGATGACGCGCCCGACGTGCGCCTGCTCACTGGGTCGACAACCCCCGCTGCGCGCCGAGAAATCGCCCAGGCTATGGCCTCGTCTGCGCCCCTCATCGTCGTGGGCACGCACGCGCTCTTCCAGGAATCCGTGCGCTTTGCGGACCTTGCCCTGGTTGTCGTTGACGAGCAGCACCGTTTCGGCGTCGAGCAGCGCGCCTCCCTGCGAGGCGCACGCGAGGACGGACGCGGCGTCCACGAACTCGTCATGACGGCCACGCCCATCCCGCGCACGATCGCCATGACCGTTTTCGGGGACCTCGACGAGACCCGTATGGGTGGCATGCCTGCTGGGCGCACCCCCGTGGCCACCTACCTTGCGGACGCGGCCAACGCCACCTGGGTGGAGCGCACCTGGGCGCGCGCCGCCGAAGAAATCGCCCAGGGGCGGCGCGTCTACGTCGTATGCCCGCGCATCGATGCCTCCGATGAGGTCGCCGACGCCGAGGAGGAAGGAGTGCGACCGCTAGCGTCGGTCGAGCAGGTCGCCGCTTACCTGCGTTCCCACCCCGCGCTTGCGGGCGTTGCCATTCATGAGCTGACGGGGCGCACTCCTTCCGCGCTCAAGGCGCAGATCATGGAAGACTTTTCCGCCGGTCGTGCCCCGCTCCTGGTGGCCACGACCGTCATCGAGGTCGGGGTGGATGTGTCCGAGGCGACCCTCATGGTGATCCTCGATGCTCAGCAATTTGGCTTGGCTCAGCTGCACCAGCTGCGCGGGCGCGTCGGGCGTTCTTCCCTGCCCTCCCTGTGCATTGCGATGCACCGTCACGAGCTGACGGATGCGGGCAGGGCGCGCCTTCAGGCGTTCGCAGGCACGACTGACGGCTTTGAGCTGGCCGAGGCCGACCTGCGCCTGCGCAAGGAAGGCGACGTACTCGGGGCCGGGCAGTCGGGGACTGCGACCCACCTTCGATTCTTGTCGGTGCGCCGCGACGAGGCCCTCATCCGAGCCGCGAAGGACGAGGCCGAGGCTCTGCTGGCCGAGGATCCGACGCTGCGCTCTCACCCTGACCTGGCGCGCGCCCTGCGTCAGGCGTCCGATGGTCAGCTCGAATGGATGCAACGCTCCTAGGTACAGGCCGGTAGGGTAGAGGCATGACCAGAATCGTCGCAGGTAGCGCCAAAGGCAGGACCCTCGCCGTGCCCAAGTCGGGCACGCGCCCCACGTCCGAGCGAGTGCGCGAAGCTCTCTTTTCGCGCCTGGATCATATGAGCGTCCTGGATGGGGCGGTCGTGCTCGACCTCTACGCCGGCACCGGGGCTCTCGGCCTTGAAGCGCTCTCCCGTGGTGCTGCGACCGCGACGCTCGTTGAAAGAGCATCCGGAGCTGCCCGCGTCGCCACGTCCAATGTGCGTTCGACCGGTCTGAGTGCCCGCGTTGTGACCGCCGACGCTCGCGCCTACCTGGCCGCGCGCAGCGGCCAGGCCCTGAGCGGCGAGGTCGACCTGGTGTTCATCGATCCGCCCTACGATATCGCCGAGGTTGACATGACTGCCGTCCTGGAGGGCCTCGCCCCGTGGATTGGACCCGACGCTCTCGTCGTCGTCGAACGCTCCACGCGCGCGCCCGCCCCCACCTGGCCGACATTCCTGATCCTCGAAGACGCGCGCGCCTGGGGAGAGACGGTCGCCTACTTCGCGGGTCCACCCCTACCCGAGGCGGAACTCGAGGACACTGACGAGTCCGCCGGTACCCCGGCCTCGTCGATGAACGACGGGAACGCCCAGTGATCGCTCTGTTCCCCGGTTCCTTCGACCCCTTCACCTTCGGTCACCTCGACGTGGCCGAGCGCGCCGCCGCTGTCGCAGATCGCCTCATTATTGGAGTGGGAATTAACCCCGCCAAACGTGGACTCATCGCGCCAGAGGACCGCGTCGACCTAGTTCGGGAGGCAACCGCGTACCTGCCGGGCGTGGAGGTCACCCTTCTCGCAGGTGCCACCATGGACGAAGCCTCCCGCCTGGGTGCAACCCTCATCGTCAAGGGCGTTCGCGGCGCGCAGGACACGGATTTTGAAGCGCCGCAGGCCGCCCTCAACCTCGAAGTCGGAGACATTGACACATGGTGGATTCCCACGCGGCCCGGACTCGGGCATGTGTCCTCGAGCGCCGTGCGTGAACTTCTCAGCCTCGAAAAAGATGTGTCACGGTATGTCCCACCAGCGGTTGTGCGCTATTTGACGGACAATAGACAGTGACGTATGCCCGGTGGAACGTAGGAGGGATTCATGGCTGACGTACACGCAGACAAGAACCAGGACGAGTGGAACGAGGAGACCGTCTACGGTCCCTCCACCGTGATCGCCGCCCTCGACCAGATCGAAGACCTCGTCGAGTCCTCCCGCGCGTTTCCCCTGTCAGCTTCCATCATGATCAACAAGGCCGAAATCCTCGACCTGCTGGATCAGGCGCGCGAAGCCCTGCCCGAGGACCTCGTCGCCGCTGACGCCGTCGTCGCCGACGCGGACGCTGTCCTGGGACGTGCCGATTCCGCCGCTGAGACGCGCATCGCCGAGGCCAACTCGCGTGCCTCCTCCACCCTCGACCAGGCCAATGAGCGTGCCGCCCAGATCCGCTCTGACGCCGAAGAAGAGGCTGAGCGCACGCACGCACGTGCCGACGCCGAGGCTACCGCCCTGATCTCCCAGGCGCGCGCTGACGCCGAAGCCACCATTGCCGACGCGAACGCGCAGGCCGAGCGCATCGTCTCCACCGAGAACATTGTGCGCATGGCCGAAGACCGTGCCCGCGAAATCGTCTCCGAAGCCAAGCGTTCGGCGACCCAGCTGCGCGAGGGTGCCGACGACTACGTCGCCACCTCCCTTGACGAACTCGCGCGCCTTATTTCCGACGTGTCACGCCGCACCGAGGCCGGTCGCCGAGCGATCGCCGAACGCCGCGGCGTCGACGTCACCGATGTGGACCTGAGTGATGAATGACAAGACCTTGACCCTATCCCTGGCGCGCCTACCGCGCGCGCTGGGATCCACGCTCCACGAAGACATCGTGTGGAGCACCCCAGATGACCTGGGTACCCCCTCCATGGCGGTTGCTCCCGGCACGCCCCTGGATGTGTCCGTTGACCTGACCAGCGTCGAGGACGGCGTCCTTGTTCAGGTCGCGACGTCCGTGGACCTGGTGGGGGAGTGCGTGCGCTGCCTCGACGAGGTACGCGACCACCACGACGTGTCCAGTGCGGAGGTCTACTTCGAACCCGGCGCTCCTGCCTTGACGTCCTCCGATGAGGAGGACGAGGAAGCCGACGACCTTTTTGTGATCGGTGAACGCGACACGATCAATATCGACACGCAGCTGCGCGATGCCATCATTACCCTCGTCGACCCGCTTCCCCTGTGCAGCCCCGACTGCGCGGGCCTATGCGATGTGTGCGGAGACAAGTGGGCTGACCTGCCTGCCGATCACGAGCACTTTGTCGTCGATCCGCGTCTGGCCTCCCTGGCGTCCCTGCTGGACGAGCACACCGAGCCGGGGCGATCCTGATGGCCCGCTCAAAGCACCTTCCCGTCCCGCCGCGCACCGACACCGACGCGCTCGTGGAGGCGTGGGGCACGCGCATTGATGCTCCCTTGTTGCAGCTCGCGCTCGTGCACCGCTCCTACGCGAACGAGGCCGGCGGAATCGCGAACAATGAACGCCTGGAGTTCTTGGGCGACTCGGTGCTCTCGATCATCATTGCGCAGAAGCTCTACGAGCAGTATCCGGACGTGGCCGAGTCGGACCTGTCGCGCATGCGTGCGGCTACCGTCTCCCAGCAGCCCCTCGCGGCGGCCGCCCGCCGCATCGGCTTGGGCGACTTCGTGTTCCTGGGCAAGGGTGAATCCATGCATGGGGGACGCGAGAAGGACTCGATCCTGTCAGACACCTTCGAGGCACTCATCGGTGCGACCTACCTGACCAGCGGATTGGAGGAGGCGCGTCGAGTCGTTCTTGAGCGCCTGCGTTTCCTGCTGGTGGACGCTCCCTCGCGCGGCCATCACCAGGACTGGAAGACCCTTCTCGTAGAGTACTCACAGTCTGAGGGCCTGGGTGAAGTCACCTATGCGGTGGAGGGCGAGGGTCCCGATCATCAGCGCGTGTTTACCGCCCATGCCTTCGTCGCCGAGCGCTCCGACGCGGTCGGATCGGGGCAGGCCTCGTCGAAGAAGCACGCGGAGAATGCGGCCGCGCAGGACGCAATGAATCGGCTGTCCCCAGAAGAAGAATAGGTACCCGAGGGCGTCCGCCCTCCTAACAGTTAGTATGAACTCGTGAGTGAAAATACTTCCGCGCGCACGCGCGTTATGATCGTCGACGATCACGAGATCGTCAGGCGTGGTATTGCCGAAATCGTCGACCGCGACGAGTCTTTGGAGGTTGTCGCCGAGGCCGGTTCGGTCGCAGACGCGGTGCGTCGGGCCGACCTAGTACGCCCCGACGTCATCCTCGTCGACCTGCAGTTGCCCGACGGCACCGGCATCGACATTATGAACAGTCTGCGCGCCACCCACCCGCAGATCCTCCCCGTCGTCCTGACTTCCTTTGACGACGACGAGGCCTTGGCTGAGTCCCTGGAGGCGGGTGCCCGCGCGTACATCCTCAAGACCGTGCGCGGCGCTGAGATCACCGACGTCATCAAGGCGGTCGCGGACGGCCGCGTCCTGCTCGACGAGCGCACACTGACACGCCGCCGCGTCGATCACGAGGATCCGACCGCCGACCTGACGCCGTCGGAACGCAAGGTCCTGGACCTTATCGGCGATGGCCTGTCCAACCGCGAGATCGGAGAGAAGCTTGGCGTCGCGGAAAAGACCGTGAAGAATCACATCACCTCTCTTCTGTCGAAGATGGGTCTGCAGCGACGCACGCAGGTGGCGGCGTGGGTGGCCGGGCAGAGGGCAGCCGCGTGGCGTAACTGAACCCAGGCCTCGTCCCCTGCGGGGATGAGCACGACGGGAAGCGGGTCGGATCAACCGGCCCGCTTCGCTGTACCCGATGCCGACAGTCAAGAATCATACGAGCGTGTCAGTTTCGCTCTCATCATGGATTCTACTGGTTGTGGGGAAGCTCCAATCAAAATGGTTTGCGGATAAGTTACATGAGGTAACGTTCACCTCATCCTCATCGACGAGGACGGGCAATGCAGTCCACTACCCCTGTGAAAGGACACACCGTGAACCTCAAGCGAACGCTTGCCGGTTGTGTGGCCGCCGCGACACAGCCGCCCGTCATCGCCGCAGACCCCGCCTCGACGTCCACGACCGAGGGAGAGGTCGCGAGCTTCATGGTCGTCGCCTCCGGTCGCACGCTCGCCACCATCCAGTGGCGCCGCATGCCCAAGGACGGAACAGAGGCCACGATGATCGAGGGACCCCGATGCCTCGTACTCGCTGGAAACGATGCTGGCCGCTGACGGTACCCAGTTCTACGCGGTGGCGACGAACGCTCTACTCCAAGGGCGCGATCCAACGTAGCAGCGTGCCAACCCCGCCCTCGCCGGGTCCCGCGTCGAAGCTACCTCGGTGGCGACGGGCACGCTCGGTCATGTTCGCTATGCCTGAGTTGCGCGTGCGATTCGGATCGATACCCCGGCCGTCGTCGGTGATGAGGATACGCACGCGACCGCACTTGCCCTGCCCGGACACGTCGACGTTGACGGTCGCCGCCGTCGCGTGGGCGTGGCGGGCAATGTTGGACAGGCCCTCGCGCACGATGGCGACGACGTCGTCGGATAAGTCAGGGTCGACGCGGCCATTGAACTCGTCGATGACGACCAGTTCGTTGTCCAGGTCAGAGTTGATCGCCTCGCCGTCAAGCGTAATAAGCAGCGAGGGAGCAAATCCCAGCGCTGAGCGCGTCAAGGAGGACTCGCGGCGGATGCGCTCGACCAGGCCGACGGCCTTATCCCGCTCGCGCAGGTTGTGCACGATCGTGCGGATCTGGCGCACGGCCTCGTCGATGGACGCCAGCGAGTCGTCGATCAGGGACTCGATGGCCACGGGATCAGCCTGTCCCTGGGCGACCTTCTGCTTGGCGGCGTCCAGGGCCATACCGGTCGCGAAGAGCTGCTGGATCGCGAAGTCGTGCAGATCGCGCCCGATGCGATCACGCTCGTCGAGCAGGGCGGCCACGTCCTGGGCGTGGCGCGCGGAGGCCAGCTCGAGGGCCAGCGTCGCCTGGGAGGCCAGCGATTCGGCGAGGGAGAGCTCGGAGGCGTCGAACTCGGGAGCCCCAATCTGTCGCAGGAGGATGAGCACGCCGGAGGAGACACCGCGCGAGCGCAGGGGAGCGTAGAGCGCGGAGCCAAAGGCTGCCAGCTGGGGGACCCGCATGGTCTGGGCGCGCGACATTGAGTCCACGATCATGCCCGTTCCCTCGTGCAGGACACTCATCGCGCGGCCCTCGGGTGGGAAGGTCAGGCCCAGCAGTGCGGAGGCATTCTTGCCGTCGGTGATCTCGGCGGCCCATGTGTCGCCCACGGACTGTAGAACGATGATCGCCGTGTCGGCGTGGGAGACATCGCGCACGGTCTTGGCGATGAGCTCGAGGGCTTCCTCCTCGTCGGCCCCCTCGAGCATCGTCGTTGTGAGGGACTGCGAAGCACTGATCCATCGGGCGGTGCGCTTCGAATCCGCGTACAGGTGCGCGTTTTCGACCGCGATGCCGGCGGCGGGTGCCAAAGCTTCGACGACGGCTGCGTCCTCGTGCGTATAGCCGCCGGGCTTACCCGTGAGGTAGAGGCGCCCATAGACCTGTTCGTGCACCAGGACCGACACGCCCAGGAACGGCGGAGCATCCGCGGGCAGCTTCAGATCGGGCGCATCCGCAGGGGAGTTGACGAGGAGTGGGCTAGCCACTGGGATGGCCGTCGTCAGTGCGTCGGGAACCGCGGGTACCGGGCGGAAATCGTGGTGCTCGAGCTGCATGGTTGTTGCGCCCCAGGTGTCGAGCACGGCGAGCGTCGCGTGCGGCGAGGATGTCAGTGCGCAGGCCTGGTTCACGAAGTTCTGCAAGCCTGCCTTGAGGTCCAGCGAGCTGGTCAGGTCCAGCGCGGCCTTGAGCAGGGTGAAATCGGTGTGATCGGGACTCATTGTTCCTCCTGATCGAGGGCCCATCGGTAAGTGGGGAGGGCGCGAAGGACATCACTGTGGGTCCCCTGGGCGGCGACGTGTGCGCACGCTCCGGGCTGCGTCGCCGCGAGCACGAGGACGTGGTCGGCTTGGTCGAGAGCGCTGAGCCGGTGCGTGACGACCAGCGTAGCGCGTGTCGGTGAGGGGGCCAGGAGCGTATCCATGAGTGTGTCGGCGGTGGCAGCGTCGAGGTGTTCCGAAGCCTCGTCGATCGCCATAATGGGGGCAGGGGCGGCCAGTGCCCGGGCCATGAGAAGACGGCGTCGCTCGCCGCCGGAAACAGTGGTGCCACCTGAGCCGACGAGGGTGTCGATCCCCTCGGGCAGGGAAGCAATCCATTCTTTCAGGCCAGCGTGAGCAAGGAGGTCGGTGGCCTCGTCGCGGGTCAGGGAGGCGCGCGCGACGCGCAGGTTCTCAAAGATGGTCGTGGCGAAGACGTGGGCGTCTTCGGCTGTCATCGTGATGTGGGCGGCTACCTGGTGGCGCTCCGCTCCCCAGGCGGGAACGCCGTTAATTAGTGCTTGGCCCGACTTGGGAGGGATGACGCCGGTGAGGGTTGCCAGCAGCGTGGTCTTGCCGATGCCGGACGCTCCAACGATGGCCAGGGAGGACCCGGGGCGCAGTGTCAGCGAGATTCCGGTGGCCAGGGTGGGGCCGCCCGGCCAGCCAATCGCCAGGTCGCGCGCTTCGATGACGGACTCGCCCTGGGGAATCTCGTGGGCCGGGGCGGATTCCTCCTCGCTCAAGAGCACGCAGATTCGCTCGGCTGCTTGCGCGCTGCGAACCAGTTGTGCCGCGGCGGGGGCCAGTTCGGCGGTGCCCTCGAAGGAGGACAGGGGGACGAGGACGATGACGGCCAGGAGTACCTGGGCCAGGACACCCGACGTGGTCTGCGGAATGCCGATGAGGAGTGCGCCGATGACGGCTGCACCCATCGCGCACACGTCGAGGGCACGTGCCAGGGCTGACAGCTTCGCCGATCGGGTGATCGCACTCGCCAAGATGGTCTCGGCCTCGTCAAGGGAAGCACGTGCGTGGGGGAGTGTGCCTGCGAGGGACAGCTCGGTGGCTCCCTCGAGCATAGCGAGGGTCGTAGCTGCGATGTCGGTGCGTGCGTTCGCCCCCTGAGTTTCTGCCAGACGCACTGAGCGCGCGATGAGTGCGGGCGCAATGATGCCGGAGACGATGAGGGTGAGCGCGAGGACCAGCCCGGCCGCCGACGAAATGAGGGAGATGACGCCAACCGTTCCCACGCCAACGACGAGGGCGACGAGGGAGGGCAGCAGTGTCTTGACCACGACGTTGCCGACCTCGTCGACGTCAGAGCCAGCTCGGGTCATAAGGTCGCCGCGGCGCAGGCTCGTCAGGGATGCGGCGGGTTCCTCGCAGAGACGGTCGTAGAGGTTGCCGCGCAGCGCATCCATGCCCGCCAACGCGACCTTGTGTGAGGCCAGGCGCGATAGGTAGCGTGCGAGTGCGCGCGAGACACCGAAGAGACGCACGGATGTGGCCGCGACCGTCAAGTAGAGGACGGGCGGCTGCTGGGAGGCGCGCGCGATGAGCCACGCGGCTGTGCCGCCCAGGGCGATGGCTGAGCCGAGGGCGGTGATACCTAGCAGAAGGGCCAACGCGAAGCCCGAGCGCGACACGTTCAGCATGGAGATGCACCGGCGCAGTGCGGCGGATTCGGAGCGGGTCAGGAAGAGCCTCATGCCAGTGCCTCCTCGTCGGCGGACACGACGTCGATGATTGCGTCGGCGACCTCGATGATGGCATTGCGGTGGGCGATGACGATGACCGTGCGGCCTTCGTCGCGCATGGTGGTGATGGCGCGCACGATGGTCTTTTCGCTGACGGCGTCCAGGTGAGCGGTCGGCTCGTCCAGGATGACGATCTGTGAGTGGGCGGCGAGGGCGCGAGTGAGCGCCAGGCGCTGGCGCTGACCGACGGACAGGCCGACGCCGCCGACGCCAATCATGCTGTTCCAGCCATCGGGGGTGGTGTCCAGGACCGCATCAAAGCCGGTCGCCTTGGCTGCCTGCTCTAGGTCAGCCAGAGGCAGGCCGCCCATGTTGTCCAGAATCGATCCCGGGACCAGTGTGGGAGACTGGGGGACCCACGAGAGCGCGGAGCGCCAGGAATCGGGATCCACGTCAGCCAGAGGGAGTCCTTCCTCGGACGAGGCCTGGGCGCGCAGGTGGATCTGGCCGACGTCGGGCGTGATGTCGGCCAGGAGGCAGGCGACGAGCGTCGACTTGCCGGCACCCGAGGGACCCGCGAAGGCCGTGACCGTGCCGGGGCGAATGACCCCATCGGTGGGAGCGGGACCCCAGGCTCCCCGTGCACGCACGCCGACACCGTCGATGACGATGTCAGTGCTGTTCATATCCGGACAGAGCGTGGAGCCGGGGCGTGCCACGTCGTCGGCCGCCTCGATGATGTCGAAGGCCGCTCGCGAGGCAGTCACGCCGTTGGCCGACGCGTGGAACTGAGCGCCGACCTGACGCAGGGGTTCGAAGACTTCGGGGGCCAGCATGATGACGGCTAAGCCATGGAAGAGAGAAATATTGCCGAACACGAGGCGCATGCCAACTTCGACGGCCACGAGGGCCACCGACAGGGTCGTCAGGAACTCCAGGACACCGCCGGAAAGGAAGGCGACGCGCAGGGTCGCCATGGTTGCCTTCGTGTTCGCATCGCCGAGTGTGCGCAGGTGGGCGCGCGGACCCTTCTCGCGACCGAGTGCTCGCAGCGTCGGCAGGCCCGACATGAGGTCCAGGAGCTGGGCAGTCAGGCGCTTCATGGAATCCAGTTTGTCTTGGGAGGCGGCCTGCGTGAATCGACCGATGAGGATCATGAAGATCGGGATGAGGGGGACGACCAGGAGCGCGATGAGAGCCGACCAGAAGTCGAGGAGAAGGATCACGCCCAGAGCGGCGGGTGTCACCGTCGAAACGAGGACCAGCTGGGGCAGGAAAGAAACGAAGTAGGGGCGCAGATCCTCCAGGCCGGTCGACAGCAGCGTCGCGGTCTCGGCTCCGTTCATGGCTCGCCAGCGCGGACCCAGCGCGATGGTGGCATCGATGACGCGCCCGCGCAGCTCGGTCACAGCCTCGGTGGCGGCTCGCGCGGCGACGGCCTCGCGCGCCGCAACGATCACGGCGCGGCAGGCGAAGACAGCCGCGATACCCACGATAAAAGGAATAACGTCGCCCAGCATCGCCGTTCCCGAGACGATGGGAGACAAAGCCGCGGAAATGAGCAGCGCCTGGGCCAGCACCAACAGGGCTGTGATGGTGCCCAGCAGGGCGGTCAGAGCGATGGGAATGCGAGCCGAACGGGCGTAACGCAACAAACGAGGATCAAAGGGACGCACGGGTACTATTGTGCCCCAAAAGGCCACGTCATGGGTCGAAAGTCCCCGGCCTCGTCCATGTCGCGCATACGACTGCGCCCGGCCCCTCATCGAAGGACCGGGCGCAGCGAGCCGGATGAATCAGCCGGCGAGGAAGTTTTCGCCCAGGCGGATCTTCTTCATGAGGAGACCCGTCTTGGTGGTGACGTCCTCCGTGCCCACGCGGGAACGGAAAGTCCAGTAGGACCAGATGACGTACGCCAGGACGATGGGGAGCAGGCAGACGGTCACGATCGTCATGACGGTGAGCGTCGCGGTCGTCGACGAAGCCTGATCGATCGTCAGCGAGTACGCCGGGTTGATTGAGGACTTCTGGACGGCGGGAGCCATCGAAGCGAAGACCCACGCCACCGTGCCGGCAATCGCCACGGCGGAGGCCACGAAGGACAGGCCCTCACGGCGCAGCGTCGCCTGCGACAGGACGGTCGAGGCGATGATCGCCAGGGCCGCCACCACGAGCGGGATCCACGCCAGGACATTCGTCGTGTAGGAGAACTGGCCCCACATCAGCCAAGCGGCGGCGAGCACGGTCGCGGCGATAGAAGCCGGAGCGGCAATCGCGTTGGCGCGGTCGCGCACGTCACCCGTGGTCTTCAGAGCCAGGAACTGGGCACCGTGAGCCAGGCAGACGACCAGGACGGCCAGGCCACCCAGGATCGTGAACGGGGTCAGCAGCGAGAAGAAGCCACCGGTGAGCTGATGGGTGGCGCTGGACAGCGACTGGTCAACCAGCGTCGGGTCAACGACGGTGCCGGTAGCGACGTCGATGACCTCAATCTTCATGCCCTGCACGAAGTTCGCGAAGGCCACACCCAGCAGCAGCGGGACGAGCCACGCGGAGATCGTGTGCGCCCAGTCCCAGGTGAAGCGCCACTTCTCGGTGGCGACCTTCGAGCGCCACTCGAGTGCCATGACGCGCACAATCAGGGCCGCCAGGACGAGGAAGAGGGCCAGGTACATGCCGGAGAACATGGTCGCATACCACTCGGGGAACGCGGCGAAGGTCGCGCCGCCCGCAGTGAGCAGCCAGACCTCGTTACCGTCCCAGTGGGGGCCGATGGTGCGCACTGCCTGAGTGCGCTCACGATCACCCTTGGCAACGAAGGGGAGGAGCATGCCGACGCCGAAGTCGAAGCCCTCGAGGATCAGGTAGACCGTCCACAGAACGGCGACGAGAATGAACCACAGGATTGACAGAGTCATGATCGTTGTTCCTTTCTCAGTATCCGAAGGACAGGTCGGTCGGAGCCTCATCCGCGGCCTTGTTGGCCTTGGAGGAGTGGATGCCCTCGAGCGCATAGCGCTTCATGAGGACGAACCACATGACGCCCAGCACGCCGTACAGGAGGGTGAAGAGGATCAGCGTCACCAGCACCTGTCCTGCGGGGACGTTAGGGGAGATGCCGATTTCCGTCAGCATGTTGACCGATCCGAGGTCGGAACCCATGGACAGGGCATCCAGGTTCGGAACGACAACCCACGGCTGGCGACCCATCTCTGTGAAGATCCAGCCGAAGGAAGCTGCCAGGAAGGGCAGGGGGAGGTTGATGAGGGCGAGGAGGCTCAGCAACTTGTTGGAGGAAGCCTTGCCGCCGCGGGTGGCCCACAGACCCCACGCAGCCAGCAGGAAGGCCACCATGCCCAGGCCGATCATGAATCGGAAGGACCAGAAGGCCACCATCTGCGGGGGACGGAAGTCGAACTGAGAGGCATCACCGTACTTGGCGGTGAAATTCGGATCCGAGTTGAGCAGCGTCACCATGCGCTCCTGGATATCCGCGACGCCCTCGGAGGTAGCGGTGAAGGAGTTGTGTGACATGAAGGAGGCGACGCCGGCGACCTTGATGAACTGGGTCGGCTGGGTACCGTCGGTGCCCAGCGGGCAGGAGCCGAACTGCGCGACCGTGAAGGCGGCGCCGTCGGTGTCCACGCAGATGCCTTCGGCGGCAGCCATCTTCATGGGCTGCACCTTAACCATCTCCTGGCCCTGGATGTGGCCGCTCAGGGCGGTGCCGAGGCCGCCGATGAGGACGACGATCAGGCCGAAGCGGGCGATGGGACGCCACACGTCGCGTGCCTGAGCCACGGCCTCGTCACTGCCCTCGCGGGACGCACGGACCATCCACCAGATGGCGATGCCAGCCACGAAGGAACCGGCGACCAGCCACGCGGAGGTGATGACGTGGGAGTACTCGGACAGGTAGACGCCAGAAGTGATGAGCTTCAGGAAGCCGCCGACACCGTCGAGCTCGGCGCGGCCCGTCTCAGGGTTGAAGCGGGCACCCACGGGGTGCTGCATCCATGCGTTGGCCGCGAGGATCCAGGCGGCGGAGAGCATCGTGCCGATAGCGACGCACCAAATGGTCGCCAGGTGGATGCCCTTGGAGAGACGGCCCCAGCCGAAGATCCACAAGCCCAGGAAGGTGGACTCGAGGAAGAAAGCCAGGAGGGCCTCGACAGCCAGGGGAGCGCCGAAAATGTCACCGACGAAGCGGGAGTACTCGGACCAGTTCATGCCGAACTGGAACTCCTGGACGATGCCAGTGGCGACGCCGAGAGCGAAGTTAATAAGAAGGAGCTTACCGAAGAAGCGGGTAGCTTGCAGCCAGTACTCCTTGCCGGTGCGGTGCCATGCGGTCTGCATGATCGCGACCAGCAGGGACAGGCCGATCGTCAGCGGTACGAGGACGAAGTGGTAGACGGTCGTGATACCGAACTGCCACCGTCCGACCGTGACCGCGTCGAGCGCTGTTTGCGCGAGGGTCATGATGGGACCTTCCCGTGTAGGGATTGGGGATCGAGTATGCCCCGCAGCGGAGGTGATAGGACCTACGTCACGGGCTGTTTTTAATGTAGCTCAAAAGACAGAGGTGGAACGCCTGAAATGCCGGTTATGTGACGGTTTTGTGACATATGTGTCCGATTGTTTTGGAGGGATTGTTCCCTGAGATTGTGGGTGTGTGAGGTTGAACGTGTCTCCCATCGGTTGATGGAGGTCGGTGTTGTGCGACAATTGAGGTGAATGGATGTCGCGGGCATGCCTCCGCGATGAGAGCCGAGCGATGACCCTATCGACGAGCCGCCGGCACCTGCGCACCAGCGCTCCACTAAGTTTCCGCCCCTCGCGAGCGATACAACGGGCGCGTCTTGGCATGGGGCGCGCGCCCCACCATTGGAGAATCGTGACAACCGAATCAAATGCGCCCATGGCTCCCGCCGCGTCGCTACTCTTCCAGGCACCCGTCTTCCAGGCCGCGCCCGAGGTGGCCTCGCCTGCCGCCTTTGAGGAACCTGAGACGAAGCCGAAGCGCCGCCGCGGCTCCTCCGACGACGAGGCCAGTGCCTCGCAGGAGGAGACGACCCCCAAGCGTCGCCGTCGTTCCAAGAAATCTGTTGACGAGGCCTCGGCCCCCACCGAGGACAGCGCGCCGAGCACGGATACCGAGGGGACCCCCTCGGAACCCAAGACCCGCCGTCGCCGCCGCTCCAAGAAGGCAGACGAGGCCTCGGCAGCGACCGAGGACAGCACTGAGCAAACCGATGCATCCTCCGGCGAACCCGAGGGCGGCGACGAGGAAGAATCCTCGAGCCGTCGTCGCCGCCGTCGCCGCGCGCGCAGCTCCGCCTCCTCCGACGAGGGCGGCGATCCCGCGGACCAGGTGCAGGCCCTCAAGGGGTCCACGCGCCTGGAAGCCAAGAAGATGCGCCGCCGTGAGGGGCGCCGAGAGGGCCGCCGCCACTCGATCTCTGAGTCCGAGTTCCTGGCGCGCCGCGAGTCGGTCGAGCGCACGATGGTCATTCGAGACCAGGATGGCCTCGATCAGATCGCGATCCTCGAAGATGGCCTGCTCGTCGAGCACTACGTCGCCCGGCGCACGCAGTCCTCGATGGTTGGCAATATCTACCTGGGCCGCGTCCAGAACGTCCTGCCGTCGATGGAGGCCGCGTTCGTCGACGTGGGCCGCGGACGCAACGCCGTCCTGTACGCCGGTGAGGTGAACTGGGACGCCGTCGGCTTGGAGGGTAAGCCCCGCCGCATCGAGTCCGCGCTCAAGTCCGGTGACCCCGTCCTCGTCCAGGTGACGAAGGACCCGATCGGGCACAAGGGTGCGCGCCTGACCTCGCAGATTACGTTGGCTGGCCGCTACCTGGTCCTGATTCCCAGCGGCTCCATGATGGGTATTTCCCGCAAGCTCCCGGATAAGGAGCGCGCTCGCCTGAAGAAGATCCTCAAGGCCGTCGTGCCCTCGGGTTCGGGTGTCATCGTGCGCACCGCCGCCGAAGGTGCGACGGAGGAACAGATCCGCGACGACGTCGCTCGCCTGACCCGTCAGTGGGAGGACATCGAGAAGAAGCGCACCAACACGAAGAGTGCCCCGACGCTGCTGCGCGGCGAACCCGAGCTGGCCGTGCGCGTCGTGCGCGACATCTTCAATGAGGACTTCTCGAAGCTCATCATTGAGGGCCGCGACACCTACGCGACCGTCAAGGAGTACGTGGACGAGCTCAGCCCCGAGCTGTCCGACCGCGTCGAGCAGTGGGTGGGCACGGAGGATGTCTTCCACGCGCACCGCATTGACGAGCAGCTGGCGAAGGGTATGGACCGGAAGGTCTGGCTGCCCTCGGGAGGCACCCTCATCATTGACCGCACCGAGGCGATGACCGTCATCGATGTCAACACCGGCAAGTTCATCGGTGCCGGCGGCACACTCGAGGAGACGGTGACCCGCAACAACCTTGAGGCGGCCGAAGAAATTGTCCGTCAGCTGCGCCTGCGTGACATTGGCGGCATCGTCATCATCGACTTTGTTGATATGGTGTTGGAATCCAACCGGGACCTCGTGCTGCGTCGCCTGGTCGAGTGCCTGGGACGCGACCGTACGCGCCACCAGGTCACTGAGATCACGTCGCTGGGCCTGGTGCAGATGACCCGCAAACGCGTGGGCGAGGGCCTCGTCGAGGCGTTCTCCTCCTCGTGTGAGGCCTGCGAGGGCCGCGGCTTCATCGTTCACCACCACCCGGTGGAGACCTCCGGGGCCGACAACTCCGCGAAGTCCTCCAAGGCGTCGAAAAAGCAGCAGAAGAAGGCCGAGGCACGCCGCATCGAGGATAACGCCGAGCATGAGCGCGCCAAGGAAGCGCTGAGCGCGATCGCTGCCGCATCGGCGCACAAGGGTGACGAGGCATCGGCTGAGCACGAGAAGACGCCCGCCAAGAAACACCGCCCGCGCGGCGCGAACGCCGAGTCTGCTGTGCCTGCTCAGGACAGTGGTGCCGTGTCCGAGTCCGCGGACGGGGAGTCTGCGGCCGACGCGCCGACGGTTGAGGTTCCCGCAGCCTCCGTCACGGCAGCCGCCGAGGATGGTGGGACCAAGCGTCCCCGCCGCCGTCGCCGCGTCGCGGAAACCGCGCCCGTGCCCGAGCTGCCGATCTACATCGAGCTGCCCGACCCCGTTGAGGCCTCCGATAAGCCCGCAGTGCCCCTCAAGGATGCCTCCGATATCCAGCTGCCCGAGCAGCATGAGAAAGCACCGACTAGCCGCCGTCGCGCCTCCCGCAAGGTGGCCACGGCCTCGTCCGCTGAGCCTGCCGCGGCCCCCGCTCCCGAGGTGACCTCCACGCTGCCTGCCGAGGCGGGTGCCCCCGAGGCTCCGGCATCTCACGCGCTCGTCGAGGCAGCCGCTGAGCAGGACGCCCAGGCTCCCGCGCCGCGTAAAACCCGCAAGCGCCGCGCCGCCGCGTCCTCGGGGGTCATTGAACCCGACGCCGCACCGGCTCCCCTCGTCATTGAGCTGCCTGTCCGTGCCGAGGCCGCCGCACCCGCCGCGCCGACGCGCTCGACCGACGACATCCTGCTCCCCGAGGCGTCTGAGCAGCCGCGCGCCAAGCGCCGCCGTCGCGTCGTGTCCACGGGAATCGTGGATGCGGGCTAATCGCTGAGCGTCGACGGGAGGGCCCTGTGGGTTCTCCCGTCGCCTCGAGGTGTGGAATCGCACAGCTATTCCACCTGGCCGGTGGCCATGCCGGGTTGCACTCGGGCGTGTCAATCGGCTAAATTTGATCGTCGGCGCAACAAGCGCCAACGGAATCGTGAAAACAGACAAGCCCTCGGCAGTTTCGAGGCGAGATTCCGGTTAGGAATACGAGAAGAGATGAGCTCCAACGTGGTCTACGCGATCGTCAAGGCTGGCGGCCGGCAGGAAAAGGTGTCCGTCGGTGACGTCGTCGTCGTCGACAAGCTGGCAGAAGAAATCGGTTCGAGCATCGAGCTTCAGCCGCTGATGCTGGTGGATGGCGACGCCATCACTGTTGACGCAGCCAAGCTGGACAAGGTTTCCGTTAAGGCTGAGGTTGTCGACTCGGCCAAGGGCCCCAAGATTTCCATCATTAAGTACAAGAACAAGTCGGGCTACCGCAAGCGCCAGGGACACCGTCAGAAGATGTCGGTCGTCAAGATCACCGCGATCGCCTGAATCCGACGGACCCACGAGCAGAAAGTAGCAACTGATGGCACATAAGAAGGGCCTTGGTTCCTCCCGTAACGGCCGCGACTCCAACGCGCAGCGCCTCGGCGTGAAGCGCTACGGCGGCCAGCTGGTCAACGCTGGTGAGATCCTCGTTCGTCAGCGCGGCACCCACTTCCACCCTGGCGACGGCGTTGGCCGTGGCAAGGACGACACTCTGTTCGCCCTGCGCGCGGGTGCGGTCGAGTTCGGTCGCAAGCGTGATCGCAAGGTTGTCAGCGTTTCGCCGGTCTCTGCCTGAGACCGCGCGCATGAAGGGCGTCCGGCGTTGCCGGGCGCCCTTTTCAACATTCATTTTCAGTCATCAGGAGCACCAGTGGCAGACTTCGTGGATCGCGTGACGCTGCACGCGGCAGGCGGTAACGGCGGTAATGGCGTTGCCTCGATTAAGCGTGAAAAGTTCAAGCCGCTGGCCGGCCCCGACGGCGGCGACGGCGGCAACGGCGGCTCGGTCATCCTGGAGGTGAGTGAGCAGGAGACCACGCTGCTGAACTACCACCGCAGCCCGCACCGCCGCGCAGACAACGGAACGCCGGGCATGGGTGACTTCCGCCAGGGTAAGACCGGTGCGGATATCATCCTGCCGGTCCCCGAGGGTACGGTCGTGAAGTCGATGTCGGGCGAGCTGCTGGCCGACCTGACGGGCGCTGGTGCGCGCTTTGTGGTCGCCGAGGGCGGTCGCGGCGGTCTGGGCAACGCGGCGTTGGCCTCGAAGGCTCGCAAGGCCCCCGGATTTGCGCTCCTGGGTGAGCCGGGCGAGGAACGCGACGTCATCCTGGAGCTGAAGTCCGTGGCGGACGTGGCCCTCGTCGGTTTCCCGTCGGCGGGTAAGTCCTCGTTGATCGCGGCCATGAGTTCGGCTCGTCCGAAGATTGCCGACTATCCATTTACGACGCTGGTTCCGAACCTCGGCGTTGTCTCCGCTGGCGACACGCGTTACACGGTCGCTGATGTTCCCGGCCTTATTCCTGGCGCCTCCCAGGGCCGAGGCCTTGGCTTGGATTTCCTGCGTCACATTGAGCGCTGCGCGGTTATCGTGCACGTGCTGGACACGGCTGCTTTTGAGACTGATCGCGAACCCGTGGAGGATCTGCGCATCATCGAGGCCGAACTGCGGGCGTACCAGGGTGACCTCACCCAGGTCGAGGGCTACGTGCCGATCATGGAGCGCCCCCGCGTCATCGTTCTGAATAAGATCGACATCCCAGATGGCCGTGACCTGGCCGAGATCACGCGCCCGGACCTCGAGTCTTTCGGGTGGCCTGTCCTCGAGGTTTCCGCAGTGTCCCACGAGGGCCTCAAGGAGCTGTCTTTTGTTCTGGCCGGCATCGTCGAGGAGGAGCGCGCGAAGCGTCCCGCCCTCGAGGTCGCACGTCCCATCATTCGCCCGAAGGCCGTGGGCCGCAGCGTGGAGATCACGGTGCGCAAGACCCGCAAGGACGGCGAGGATGTCTTCCAGGTGCGTGGCGACAAGCCCGAGCGCTGGGTGCGTCAGACAGACTTTGCCAACGACGAGGCCGTGGGGTACCTTGCGGATCGTCTGAACGCCGCGGGCGTTGAGGACGAGCTGATGAAGGCTGGCGCGGTCGCTGGCGACACCGTCGTGATCGGCGACCTGGATGGAGGTGTCGTCTTTGACTGGGAGCCGACCCTGACGACTGGTCCCGAGCTGCTGGGTTCTCGCGGCACCGACCTGCGCCTAGACCAGAACACCCGCCCGAGCCGTAAGGAGCGCCGCGAGGTGTACCACCAGGTCATGGATGCCAAGAGCGCGGCCCGTGAGCAGCTGTGGACTGAGCGTGAGGCCGGTCATTGGACGGATGCATCGGATCAGTCATGAGCGGAATGACTGCGGCTTCACGCATTGTCGTCAAGATCGGATCCTCCTCGCTCACGCGCGAGGACGGCGGTCTGGACCTGAACCGTATTGACGCCGTCGCTCGCCTCGTGTCTCGCTGGCGCGGGCGCGACCGCGAGGTCGTGATTGTCTCCTCGGGCGCTGTCGCCGCGGGGCTGGATCCGCTCGGTTTTTCGGCCAAGCCGAAGGACCTGCCGAGCGTGCAGGCCGCCGCCGCGATGGGCCAGGGGCTCCTGATAGCGAGGTGGACCGCCGCCTTCCAGGCGCATCACCTCGACGCCGCCCAGGTGCTGCTGACCACGGACGACGTGATGCGCCGCGACCACTACACGAACGTGCGCGCGGCCCTCTCGCGGCTCCTCGGCCTCGGCGTCGTGCCGATCCTCAACGAGAATGATGCGGTGACCACCCGCGAGCTGCGTTTCGGCGACAATGATCGACTTGCTGCGCTCATCGCCCAGATGATCAAGGCCGATGCCCTCGTGCTGCTGACGGACGTTGACGGCCTGTATACGGCTCCTCCAGATCATCCGGGTTCGGAGCTGATCGAACGCGTCGCCAGTGCGGATGACCTCATGAGTGTGCTCGTGACCGGTGCGGGTTCTCGCGTTGGCACGGGCGGCATGGCGACGAAGGTGCAGGCCGCGATGCTGGCGACGGCCAGCGGCATCGGCGTGCAGCTGGCCAGCGCAAACGACCTGGGGTCCGTCCTGGAAGGCCGCCGCGTCGGCACCTGGTTCGAACCGTCGGCCCAGCGTCCAGCCTCTCGTCGCCTGTGGATCGCACACGTGGCACCCTCTCGCGGCGAGATCATTGTCGACGAGGGAGCTGCGAAGGCGATCACGGTCGGCAAGAAGTCTCTGCTGGTTGCTGGCGTGCACTCGGTGCTCGGTCATTTCGAGGCCGGGGACGTTGTGGACGTTGCCAGCCCGACCGGACTCATCGCGCGCGGCGTGTCCGGCTACGATTCGGACACACTGGGCCAGATCGCCGGCGCGGGTATGGAGCAGCTGGTGGCGGCAGGATACGAGCATCCCAGGCCAGCAATTCATCGCGATGATCTGGCGGTGTTAGGTGACGCATTTTCTGCGCTGAGCGCTGACTGACAGGGACCGCCCCGCACTCGTGTGACATGATGTGCGAGTGGATACTGTTGCTGATATTTCCCAGGTGACTGACGCTGCCCGCGACGCGGCGCGCGTGCTCGCAAACGCGACGACCCAGTTGAAGAACCGCGGGCTTGAAGCGATCGCGGCGGCGCTCATCGAGCGCTCCGACCAGATCCTGGCCGCCAACGCCGAGGACGTGGCGCGCGGCCGCAAGGAGCAGATGAGCGAGGGCCTCCTCGACCGTCTTGCCCTGACAAAGGACCGCATCCGATCCATCGCTGACGCCGTTCACGAGATCGTTGCCCTGCCCGACCCGGTCGGCCAGGTCGTGCGAGGAACCCGCACTGAGATCGGCCTGCGCGTCACTCAGGAGCGCGTGCCCCTCGGTGTCGTCGGCATCATCTACGAGGCCCGCCCGAACGTCACCATTGACGCCGCGACCCTGGCGATCAAGGCTGGTAACGCGGTCATCCTGCGTGGCGGAAGCGCAGCCCAGGCCTCGAACCGGGTTCTCATCGAGGTGTGCCGCGACGCACTGACCTCCGTCGGCCTGCCCGCTGACGCGATCCAGACCGTCGACCAGTGGGGTCGCGCGGGTGCACGCGCCATGATGCGTGCGCGCGGTGCGATTGACGCACTCATCCCGCGTGGGGGAGCGGGCCTCATCAACGCCGTCGTCGAGGAGTCACGCGTGCCCGTTATCGAGACGGGCACCGGCAACTGCCACCTGTACGTCGACGCCTCCGCTGACCTTGAGGCAGCGGAAGCCATCATCATGAACGCCAAGACGCAGCGCGTGGGCGTGTGCAATGCGGCGGAGACCCTCCTGGTTCACGCCGCCGTCGCCGCCCGCTTCCTGGCCGCCGCCATCACTCGCCTGACGACCGCGGGTGTGACCATCCACGCTGACGGTGCCACTCGCGCCATCGTGGACGACCAGCCCTCCATCGACGCCGACATGATCGTGGATGCCACCGAGGCCGATTGGTCGACCGAATACTTGTCGATGGACCTCGCGGTGCGCGTCGTCGGCAGCGTGGAGGAAGCGACCGAGCACATCCGCCGCTACTCGACCGGCCACACTGAGGGCATTGTCGCATCCGATGTCGCCGCCATTCGCGCTTTCCGCGCCGGGGTGGACGCCGCCGCGATCGCGATCAACGCCTCGACGCGTTTCACCGACGGCGGCCAGCTGGGGCTGGGAGCCGAGGTCGGCATCTCCACTCAGAAGCTCCACGCGCGCGGCCCCATGGGGCTGACGGAGCTGACGACGACCACCTGGATCTACGAGGGGGAAGGAACCATCCGCCCGTGAGCACGCAGGACAAGGAAGCAGGCCCGGCCTCGGACGGGGAAGTGATCGAAAAGACCACGGAGGCCACCGCGGGCGCGACAGCCGCCCCCGCGCTGCCCCAGCATCCTCCGCGCGCCCTGCGCAGGAGGCGGGCGATCGGCATCATGGGCGGCACCTTCGATCCGATCCATCACGGACACCTCGTCGCCGCCTCAGAGGTCATGGACGTATTCGGACTCGACCAGGTTGTGTTTGTACCCGCCGCTATGCAGCCCTTCAAAGCGGGGCGGCGCGTCACCTCAGCCGAGCACCGCTACCTCATGACGGTCATCGCGACCGCCTCGAACCCACGTTTCGCAGTCTCGCGCGTCGATATCGACCGCGGGGGCACGACGTACACGATCGACACTCTGGCGGATCTGTCGCGCGAGTACCCGGATTCGGATTTCTACTTCATTACGGGTGCCGACGCGCTGGCACAGATCGCGCAGTGGAAGAACGCCGACAAGCTCTTTGAGCAGGCGCACTTCATCGGCGTGACGCGTCCCGGGCACAACCTGTCGGACCCCGGCCTGCCGCACGAGTCCGTGTCGCTGCTGGAGGTTCCCGCCATGGCGATCTCCTCGACGGACTGCCGCACGCGCGTCGAAGAGGGCAAACCGGTCTGGTACCTGGTGCCCGACGGCGTCGTCCAATACATCAACAAATACGGCCTGTACCGGTTCTAACTCAAGGAGAAACGTGAGCCTTCCCGACGCTACCGCAGAACTGGCGAGCCTGGTTGCTCGCGCCGCACACGACCGCGGCGGCATCAACCCGGTGCTCGTTGACGTGACCAGCAAACTCGCCCTGGCGGATGCCTTCGTGGTTGTCTCGGCCCCGACGGACCGTCAGGTGCGCGCCATCGCTGAGGACATCATGGACCGCATCTGGGCCGAACAGCATCGCCGTCCCGCTCACATTGAGGGGCGCGCGGAGGGCACCTGGGTGCTCCTCGACTACTCGGATATGCTCGTGCACGTTCTCTCCGAGGAGGAGCGCGAGTACTACGCGCTCGAGCGCCTGTGGGGTGACTGCCCGGCGGTGCCCATCGACGTGGATACGGAGGAGGCCCGCGCAGCCGCAGCTGAGCGTGCTGCGACCCATGGCGCGGAGTCCGCGCAGTGAGCGCGTCGCGTATCGTCCTGCTGCGCCACGGCCAGACGGACTTCAACCTGGCGCGGCGCTTCCAAGGGCGCATCGATAAGCCCCTGAATGAGGCCGGACGGTCCCAGGCGGCGGGCGCCGCCGGTGTGCTGGTGAGCCGACTGTGCGAGCCGAGCGCCGAGGTTGGCATGGTTGCCGCCGAAGATGGGCGCAGCTACGACGACGGGGGAGTGCGTATCGTGAGCTCGCCCCTGGGGCGTGCGGTCGATACCGCGACAATCGTCGCCCGTGTGTTCGATATCGCGGGCTACCCCTGCGAAGGGCCGGAGCTCGATGAACGGCTCACGGAGCGCTATTACGGAAGCTTCGAGGGTAAGACCTACGAGGAGATCGCCCGCGAGCAGCCCGAGGCCTATGCCCAGTACCGCGCGCCGGGGGAGTGTGACCTCGCCGAGGTGGAACGCTCCGAGGTCGTGGGTGAGCGCGTTCGCGATGCTGTCTTGGAAGCGGCACGGGCATGCCGCGGGGACCAGTCTCTGATCGTCGTTTCGCACGGCTCCGCGATCGCGCGTGGCATCGTGTCGCTGCTGGGCCTGGATCCGGCGGTCTTCAATGGGCTGCGCGGCGTCGATAACTGCCACTGGTCGGAGCTCGTGTCTGTCGGCGTCTCGACGGCCAAGAGCGCGGCGCGCACCGGCTGGCGCGTGGCGGCGCA
>NZ_CAJPJE010000010.1:0-66440 GCF_905369875.1 Actinomyces sp. ICM47 | reverse complement strand
CAACGGACGCCTCGAACACCTACGCGGCATCGCCCAAGGATTCGTCAACCACCGAAACTACCGCCTACGCTGCCTCCTCCACTCCGGCGGATTCCAACACCTCCTACACCCTTAAATGCGAAGAGCCCGTTAACCTATCCGCCTGTTTGTTTCCTGTCCGTATCGTTTCGTCGTGGCTGGGTCTTCCTGTCGGGGTGTCGCAGTTGTGCTCTCCGGGTTCTGTGGTGTTTTCTGCTGGGTGGTGCTGCCCGTGTGGTGGAGGCGCTGGTGCGGTTCCCCAACAATGTTGCATGTAATTCCTTGATAACTAGTTCAGGCTTCGAAATTAGGCCGTTGGAATTGCAGTGCTTGTGGGCGGTGTTGAAAACTGGCCGGGGAGAATTACGTGCGACTTTTATGTGGGCACGACGCGCCTGCGCGGCAGGCGCACACGCGGTAGTCTGCGCGTAACAGCACGGGCGTTGAGCGCCCCTCAACGTATGGCAGGTGTTCCATGTTTTTCCGAGACGATGCGATGAGCGTGACGGGCAACGGCCTCGGCCCCGACGAGTGGTGGAAGGGCGCGGTCGTCTACCAGATCTACCCGCGCTCCTTCAAAGACTCTAACGGTGACGGCTTCGGTGACCTTGAGGGGATCCGCTCCAAGCTCGACTACCTGAAGGCTCTGGGCGTGGACGTTCTGTGGCTCTCGCCGATCTACGCGTCCCCGCAGGCGGATAATGGCTACGACATCGCCGACTACTACGACATCGACCCCATGTTCGGCACGCTGTCGGACTTCGACCGCCTCCTGGAGGGGGTCCACGAGCGGGGGATGCGCCTCGTCATGGACCTGGTCGTTAACCACTCCTCCGACGAACACCCGTGGTTCGTGGAGTCGCGCTCCTCGCGGGATAACCCGAAGCGTGACTGGTACATCTGGCGCGACCCTCGCCCCGGGTGCGTGGGAGGCGAGGCCGGGGCGCAGCCCAACAATTGGGGGTCCTTCTTCTCTGGCTCGGCCTGGACCTGGGACGAGGCCACGGGTCAGTACTACCTGCACTTGTTCCACAAGAAGCAGCCCGACTTGAACTGGGACAACTCTGAGGTGCGCGCCGCCGTCTATCGCATGATGAACTGGTGGCTCGACCGCGGTGTCGACGGATTCCGCATGGATGTCATTAACCTGATCTCGAAGGACCCGGGCCTGCCTGACGGCGTCGTCTACCCCGGGCGCGCGTGGGGCGAGGGTTTCCCGCACTTCTCCAAAGGCCCGCATCTGCACGAATACCTCGCCGAGATGCGACGTGAGGTCTTCGACGGGCGCAGCGGCACCATGACGGTCGGGGAGTGCCCCGGCGTACGCCGCGACAACGTCCTGCTCTTCACGGACCCGGCCCGCCGCGAACTCGACATGGTGTTCCAGTTCGACCACGTCGACCTCGGCCTCGAAGCGGGGAAGTTCCACCCGCGCCCGCTGCGCCCCGGCGAACTTGCCGACTGCCTCACCCAGTGGCAGGAGGCGCAGGGCGAGATCGGCTGGAACAGCCTCTACCTGGACAATCACGACCAGCCGCGCGCCGTCAGCCGCTTCGGCGACGAAGCGTACCGCTATGAGTCGGCGACCGCCCTGGCTACCGCGCTGCACATGCTGCGCGGCACCCCCTACGTCTACCAGGGCGAAGAGCTCGGTATGACCAACGGGGCGTTCCATGGCCTCGACGATTTCCGCGACGTGGAGGCGCTGCGCTATTACCACGAGGCCGTGGCGGCGGGGGAGAGCCCCGACGCTGTCCTTGCGGGTATGCGCGCGATCGGACGTGACAACGCGCGCACGCCCGTCCAGTGGGACGCGAGCGAGCACGCCGGTTTCACGGAGGGGGACCCGTGGATTGGCGTCACCCCGAACTATCGGGAGATCAACGCCGCCTCCCAGGTCGGTGAGCCGTCCTCCGTCTACGCCTACTACCGCGCGCTCGCGGATATTCGCCACGGCCTGCCGGTGATTGCCTCCGGGATGTTCGAGAGAATTGCGACCCCTTCGCCTGCGGTCTTCGCCTACCGGCGCACCCTCGACGAGGCCGTGGCCACGGTCCTCGTCAACCTCTCCTCGCAGCCCGCGTCCCTTGGAGAAGCCGCGCGCGGCGTGGTTGGCGAGCTGCTTCTGGCTAACCGCGACCTGCCCGAGGCCGAGCGGGGAGTCCCGGCAGTCCTGGACCCGTGGGAGGCGCGCGTTTACCTCGCCTGAGGTGGAGGCCCGGGATCGAAGAGATCCCGGGCCTGTGAGTCGCGGAGTTTCTGCGCGGGCCAGCCCTCAGTAGTAGTACGGGTAGTCCTCCCAGCGGGGGGCGCGGTGCTCGAGAAAGGCGTCGCGACCCTCCTGGGCTTCGGCCGTCATGTACGCCATGCGCGTGGCCTCACCCGCGAAGACCTGCTGGCCTGCCAGGCCGTCGTCGGCGAGGTTGAAGGCGAACTTGAGCATGCGGATGGCCTGCGGGGACTTCGTCGCGATGATCGCCGCCCATTCGAGGGCGGTGTCCTCGAGCTGCGCGTGGGGGACGGCGCGGTTGATGACGCCCCAGCGCTCGGCCGTCTGCGCGTCGTAGCGCTCGGCCAGGAAGAAGATCTCGCGCGCCCGCTTGTCCCCGGCCTGGCGGGCCAGCAGCGCGGAGCCGTAGCCGGCGTCAAAAGACCCCACGTTCGCGTCCGTCTGCATGAAGGCTGCGTGCTCGATGGACGCCACCGACAGGTCCGCCACCACGTTCAGCGAATGCCCGCCGCCTGCGGCCCACCCGGGCACTGCCGCGATGACGACCTTCGGCATCGTGCGGATCAGGCGCTGGATCTCCAGGATGTGCAGGCGACCGGCGCGCGCCGGGTCGATCTGCTCGCGGCGCTGGGCGGTGGCCGCCTCCGGGTCCGCGCCCTCGACCTCGTAACGGTACCCGTCACGGCCTCGGACTCTCTGGTCGCCGCCGGAGCAGAACGAGTACCCGCCGTCGCGCGCCGAGGGGCCGTTGCCGGTCAGGATGACGGCCGCGACCGAGGAGGTCTGGCGCGCGTGGTCGAGCGCGCGGTACAGCTCGTCGACCGTGCCGGGACGAAAAGCGTTGCGAATGTCGGGGCGGTCGAAGGCAATGCGTACGACCGGCATATCCGCGCCTTCGGGGCGGCCGTCTGCCTCGGGGCCGCGCGAAATACCGCGGTGGTAGGTGATGTCGGAAAAGTCGAAGCCCTCGACCTGGCGCCAGCGCGTCGGGTCGAAGGTGTCGGAGACGAAGGGGAGAGCGCTCATATGTCGGATATTAGTGGACGAGGCCGGGGTGGGCTTCCGGCACCGGGCCGAGTCTCGCGGTGGCTGGGGGAGGAGGGCGTGTCCAACCGGGTAGGTTGCCTGCGCGGCTGCGTGTCGTTTCCGGTGGCAAGCTAACCGTACGGAATGAGGGGTGGGGTGGAGGGTGTGTAGTCGCTTGTTACTAGTCAGTTCGTGTGTGATGTGTAAGATATCCTTATTTGCCAGGCGTTTGGTGATCCTTGAGAGTCTGTCATTTTCAGATAGTTAGCGCGAAATGTCTGACAACTGCTACTGTGAAGCGGTTGAGTTTGGGGGGCATCATGGGTGACAATATTACCGATATGTAAGGAGTGGTCCGATGAATGCATCGC
Source organism: Actinomyces sp. ICM47 (assembly GCF_905369875.1). Lineage (NCBI taxonomy): Bacteria > Bacillati > Actinomycetota > Actinomycetes > Actinomycetales > Actinomycetaceae > Actinomyces > Actinomyces sp. ICM47. Next base: position 62,795 of record NZ_CAJPJE010000010.1, on the reverse strand, counting down.
CGTACGCCACGCTCATGCGCGTCCCCATGCGTACGATGAGTCGCCAGACGCGCTACGCCCTCGAAGGCGTCGACGACATTCTCGTGTACAAGGTAGCGATGACCACGCGCTTCCGCGGGGTGACTCGCCGCGAGGGGCTCCTCCTCCATGGTCATGCCGGGTGGGGCGAAGCCGCCCCCTTCTGGAACTACGATGACGCCGAGTCTGCGCGTTGGCTGGGTGCCGCCCTCGAATCCGCACGCCGTTTCCCGCCCGTGCCTCGCCGTAAGTACGTTCCCGTCAACGTGACGATCCCCGTCATCTCGCCCGAAGAGGCCTACGAGCGCGTCAAGGCGTCCGGCGGCTGCGCGACCGCGAAAATCAAGGTTGCCGAACCCGGCGTGAGCGTGTCGCGCGACTGCGCGCGCATCGCCGCCGTCGCCGACGCGCTGCGTGAAACCGTCGGCGGGCAGGCTATGATCCGCCTCGACGCCAACGGAGCCTGGGAAGTTGACGACGCGCGCGCCGCCATCCCCGCGATGACGGACGCCGCCGGCGTCGTCCCCATCGAATACGTCGAGCAGCCCTGCCTGACCGTCGACGAGCTGGCCGAGGTACGTCGCAGCGTGGACGTGCCCATCGCCGCCGACGAATCCATCCGCCGCGCCGAGGACCCCCTCGAGGTGGCTCGCAAGGAAGCCGCCGACGTCGTCATCATCAAAGTCGCGCCCCTCGGCGGCGTCCGCTCCGCCCTGCGGGTCGCCCGCAAGTGCGGCCTCGGCGTCGTCGTCTCCTCCGCGCTCGAAACCTCCGTAGGCCTGTCCATCGGCGTCGCAGCTGCTGCCGCCGTTCCCGGCGTCCCCCGAGCCGCCGGGCTTGCCACGGCCTCGTTGCTCGTCGGAGACGTCACCACCCCCCTCGTGCCCGAACGAGGCCGACTGCCCGTCGGACGCCTCGCGCCGGACCTGAACCTCATCGGGCGAGGCCCCGAGGACTCCGACCTGGTCAGCCGATGGGGGATGCGCCTCGAAGGCATGGCCGAGCACCTGGAGGAGGTCTCCCGGTAGGCTGGGCGCATGCCCGCCGTCGATACCGCCCGCGCGATCCTGTCCACCCTGGAAGACCTGGGCCTCACGCACGTCCTGTACTGTCCTGGCTCGCGCAGCGCGCCCTTCGCCTACGCCCTCGAAGCAGGGGTGTTCGGGGGAGACGCGCGTCCCGTCCTCGATGAGCGCAGCGCCGGCTTCGCTGCCGTGGGCCTTGCGCGCACCGGTGCCCTGCCCGCCATCATCGTCACCTCCGGCACCGCCGTCGCCGAACTGACCCCCGCCGTCCTCGAGGCCTCCCACGCGCGCCTCCCCCTCCTCATCCTGAGCGCCGACCGGCCCGGCGAGCTGCGCGGCGTCGGCGCTTCGCAAGCCACCGCGCAAGCAGGACTCTTCGGCGTCCACGCCCACGCCAGCATCGACCTGGAACCGCAAGAACCCTCGCGTTCCCTCGTCGGACAGCTCTCGCGCGCCCTCGCCGCCGCACTCGGCGCACCTACCGGAACGCCCGGACCCGTCCAGATCAACGTCGCATTCAGGGATCCGCTCACGCCGCAGGGGGTTCGCGTTGGCGCGGGGCTTGACGGCGGATCCGCGCCCGATCCCGCAGACGAGGCTCCGGCCTCGTTCGTTCCGCGCCCCACCCGGGTGCTCCCCGCCAGCCTCGCGCCCGCGCGCTGGGAGGACGTCGTAGGCGAGGCGAGCGCCGGCCTCATCGTCGCCGGTGAAGGTGCCTCGCCGCGGGCCGCGCAGTGGTCGCTGACCTCGGGCTTCCCGCTCCTGGCGGAACCCGCATCCGGCGCGTGGGTGGGCGGGGAAGTGACCCCCTTCGAGCAGACCATCGTGTCGTCGCCTCTGGGACGAGAAGTTGACACCGTCGTCGTCACCGGACGCCCCACCCTCTCGCGGCCCATCCACGCGCTGCTCGCGCGTCCCGACGTGCGCGTCATCGTTGTCGACGCCGGCACCCCGTGGGTCGACATCTCCGGCAACGCCTCCGTCGTCGTGCCAGCGCTGGCTGCACCCCGCGTCCCGTCGCGCGACGCCTCGTGGGCCGCGCGCGTGCGCTCCGCCGCCGACGAGGCCGCCTCTCGCATCGACGCCCTCCTGACCGGTGGGTCCGGGCACAGCATGCTCGACTTGGCACGGGCCGTCGCTGCGGCCACGACCGGCCCTCTCGTGCTCGGTGCCTCCAACCCCGTGCGTGCCTTCGACCTGGCCGTCGCCTCCCTGAGCGGGCGTCACGTCTACTCCAACCGCGGACAAGCCGGCATCGACGGCACCATCGCCACCGCCGTCGGCATCGCGCTCGGTCTTGGGGCCTACGCTCACCGCGACGAGGCCTTGGCCCCCCGCTCCGCTCGGCGTGGGAAACACGTGGAGCCGGATCGGGCCGCGCGCGTCACAGCGGTTATGGGCGACCTGACCCTGAGCCACGATGCATCCTCGCTGGCGCTCGCAGCGGCGACGGGAGCCGACCTCGACATCATCGTCGCCGACGACGCGGGCGGCGGCATCTTCGCCACCCTCGAACACGGCCGCGCCGCCACCCCACAGGCCTACGACCGCTGGTTCGGCGTCGCCCAGGCCATCAACTACGAGGCGCTCGCGGCCGCCTACGGCATCGGATTCGCGCGGGCGTACGCCCCGAGCGAACTCGACTCAATTCTCTGCGCCCCGGTAACGGGGCCGCGCCTCATCCACGCTCCCGTCGAACGCGCGGCGCACCTGTACGCGCAGGCGCGCAACGCCTTGTGCGAGGCTGTGTTCTGATCCCGGCCGCGTGAATTCCCCGCGTGCGCGTGTCCACCATTCAGGAAACTCACAGGGGGCTTCCAGTACTCGTTTGAGGAAACGGCTCATACTGGTGAGTAACTAATGAACTGACATCAGAGGAAACCATGACTGAGCCTCGTATTCCCAGACCCGATGAACAAGCTGATCAGGCGGCCAGTGCCGCCCCCAGCTACCCGCAGCGTCCGGCCTCGTCTGCGCCTGACACCGACCTGCACACCGTTGGCGGCACCGCCGCCCAACGTGCCACGCAGGAGACGCGCGCCGCCACCTCGATTCCAGCGCCGACCGGTGCGGACGTCACGCAGGAGATGCGCACTGCTAACACTCCGAACACCTCAATTCCCGCGCCCCAGGACTCGGCTATGCAGCAGGCAGCGTCGGCACCCCAGGATGGGGCGGTAACCCAGGACTTGGCTGCGCCTCAGGTAGCCTCGGCCCCCGTCACGCCCCCCGCCGCAGCCCCCGCCGACGCGCAGCCGCACGCGCAGGGCACCACGGCATCGGGCGGCACCTACGGCGCGCCCACGGGCCAGCCGGTGACGGGATACCCGGCCCCGGCCTCGGCCCCCGCCCCTGTCGTCATCGTCAAGAAGAAGGGTCCAGGCTGGGTCGCCTTGCTCGGCGCGATGCTCCTGACAATCGGCCTGACGCTGGGCGCGATGCTCTACATGCGCCCCGAGCTGCTGCGCGTCACCACGCCGCAGAATCTCAACAACGGCACCGTCGCGACCGTGCCCGCGTCGAGCGACGCCACCGGCTGGACGGCGGTCGCCTCGGCGGTTTCGCCGGCGGTCGTCACCATCCAGAGCCAGAACGCCTCATCGGGCGGCACCGGCTCCGGCGTCATCTACGACGCACAGGGTGACATCGTCACCAACCACCACGTGATCTCGCCCGCGATCAACGGCGGGCAGATCCAGGTTACCCTGGCGGACGGACGTCTCTACGGTGCGGGCATCGTCGGCCACGACAAGACCACCGACCTGGCGGTCATCCGCCTGGAGAACCCGCCGTCGGACCTGACGGTCGCGCGTTTCGCCTCGTCGCAAAGCCTGCAGGTCGGTGCGCCCGTCATGGCGATCGGTGCGCCGCTGGGCCTGTCGAACACGGTCACGACCGGCATCGTTTCCGCGCTCAACCGCCCCGTCGAGGTCTCCATGGACGAGGATTCCACCTCGCAGGACCAGACGCAGGCATCCTCCGACCTGGTCGTCACCAACGCCATCCAGATCGACGCTTCCATCAACCCCGGTAACTCGGGCGGCCCGCTGTTCGACGCGACCGGCGCGGTGATCGGCATTAACTCCTCGATCAAGTCGCTGGCCACCTCCGCCGACGGCCAGGCAGGGTCGATTGGCCTGGGCTTCGCGATCCCCTCCGACCTGGTCGTCTCCATCGCTGACCAGCTAATCACGACCGGTTCTGCCTCCCACGGGATGCTCGGCGTCACCGTCAAGGCCGCAACCGCCACCGTCGGCTCCGACACCTACGTCGGCGCGCAGGTTCAGGAGGTTTCCTCCGGCTCCGGTGCCGCCGCTGCCGGGTTGCGCTCCGGCGATGTCATCCTCAAGGTTGAAGGCCAAGAAGTCACCAGTCCCAAGCAGCTTATCGGCTACGTGCGCCGCTACCGGGCGGGCGACACCATCAACCTGACGATCGCTCGCGACGGGGCGACCCGGGACGTGTCGGTCACGATCCAGGGGTCCTGACTCTCATTGACGAGGCCCGCCGTCCCTTCGTGGGGCGGCGGGCCTTTGCACGTTGCGTGGAGTTGCGAGCGGCGGGCACGTATGGGTGCACGCCGCTCGACATTGAGTGCTCACACCCCGAGGGCGTCCAGGAGCGGACGCATCTTGGCCTCTGTCTCGGCGAGTTCCAGGTCGGGATCCGAGTCCGGCATGATGCCGGCCCCCGCGAAGAGGCGAAGCCGCGTCCCAGACGCGAGTCCGCAGCGCAGCGCGATCGCGAACTCGCCGTCGCCCGACGTGTCCACCCAGCCCACCGGCCCGGAGTAGCGGCCGCGCTCGGTGTCCTCCAGCTCCTCGATGAGGCGCATCGCCGCCGCCCGCGGCGTCCCGCATACGGCGGCCGTCGGATGCAGCGCGGCCACCAGGTCCAGCAGGTGCGCCGATCCCAATCGCGCACGCACATCCGTCGCCAGGTGTACGACGTTGGGCAGGGTGAGGAGGAAGGGCCCCTGCGTGCGCACATCGGAACACAGAGACGTCAGAATCGACGACACGGATTCCGACGCCAGTTCGTGTTCGCGCAGATCCTTCGTGCTGGAGGCGAGCGCCGCGCCCTCGCCGGGCTTGCACGTGCCCGCCAGGACGCGCGACGACGCGGTCCCGTGCGAAGCGGCAATCAGCATCTCCGGCGACGCCCCCACCAGCGAATCAACGCAGAAACGCCACGTCGAGGGGTACAAGTCGCTGAGGCGCTCGAGCAGGAAACGCTCATCGAAGCCGCGCGGGCAGCGGATCGTCATGTCGCGCGCCATGACGGCCTTATCAGCTGCTCCCTCGCGCAGCCGTGCAGCCATCGCCTGGACCGAATCACGCCACTGGGTCCGCGACATCGACCCCTGACCAAAGGACAGGGAATCGGGCACGCGGGCAGCGAGCCTCGCACAGGAGAGGGCAGCATCAACCGCAGACAGCGGATCGGGTGCATCCCCAATCCCGGCGGTGATCGCCCAGCGCGCCCCTGCCTCGTCGATGAGAGTCAGCGCGGGCACAAAAGCCACCGAGCGGGCAGGGGAGCGGAACGCGAAGGACGCGAAGAGGACCGGGGAGGGGCCAGGCGCGGGGGACGAGGCCGGGGTCGCCTGCCGGGTGCAGCGCGCGTCAGTGGTTGGGGCGGAAGACAAGGCCGAGGCGGCCTCCCACGCGCGGCGCACCCGGGCGATGGCGTCGGGGGTCGCGGACTCGAGCGTGAGTGCGCGACCGAGGCCGATCATGGAGCGGCGCTCGCCGAGCCAGGCCGCCCCACCCGATGTGGGAAGCAGAGATGTCAGTGAGCAAGTAGACCCCGGGTGCTGCGGGGGCAGGACCAACGCCCGAAAAGCGAGGCGTGAGCAGCCACAGTCGTCATGCATGGGTCCATGGTAGGAGCAGGGGCGGCGGCGTGCTGAAAGACGTGGGAGGATTAACGCATGACAGAAGCCCCGCGCGCGGACCTAACCAAGGTTCCCGAAGAGATTGCCTCGATGTTCGACTCCGTCGCCACGCGTTACGACATGATGGACACGCTAATGACGGGCGGTTTGAATCACGTCTGGATGACTGCCCTGCGCAAGGCGGTCGCCCCACACCCCGGTGAGCGCATCCTGGACCTGGCGGCCGGCACCGGCGCGTCGGCCGCTGCGCTTGCACAGGGCGGTGCCGAGGTCGTCGCCTGCGACCTGTCCGAAGGCATGATCGAGGTCGGTCGCGAGCGTCACCCCGAACTCGAGTTCGTCCACGGCAACGCGATGGACCTGGACTTCGAGGACGGCTCTTTCGACGCAGTCACGATCTCGTGGGGCCTGCGCAACATCCCGGATCCGGCCCTGGCGCTGCGCGAGATGGCGCGCGTCGTGCGCCCGCGCGGCCGACTCGTGATCCTGGAGTTCTCGACCCCGCCGTCGCGCGCGTTCCGCAGCCTGTACAGCGTCTACCAGAAGACTGTCATGCCGACGATGGCGCGCCTGGCGTCTACGAATGATGGCGCGTACGACTACCTGGTCGAGTCGATCCGCCAGTGGCCCGCGCAGGAAGAAATCGCGCGCATGGTCGCCGCGAACGGCTGGGATGAGGTCGAATACCGCAACCTGACCGGCGGCATCGCCTGCATGCACCGCGCGGTCAAGCCGCTGCCGTAGTTTGTCATTGACGAGGCCGGGGTCCCTTTGTAGGGATCCCGGCCTTTGTCGTGGGCGGGGGCGAGAGCCCCCCATGATGGCCGCAACGTGGGGTGACGGCGCGGTGGGGCTGGCGCGCCCGAGAGCGTTCACAATGGTGTAGCAGAAAGTGTCAATTACGACAAGGAAGCGTTGCGCAAATGACGGGTGTGAGTGTGGTCTTCCCCGGCCTCGGCGACTGAAAACGTGCGGAAAAGTCGCGTGCTCGGCGCGGTGAGGGTGACCTAGCTAGTCTGACTGGCGGAATGAAGTGATGTGCACACTTCGTCCGCCTTGCACACTTGCGCGGCTGCACCCGCGCGCCCACGTTACGGAGGAATGCCGTGGCATCCACCATGCCTAGCGACATGAGCGCTGACGTCGTCGTCGTCGGCGCGGGCCCGGGCGGGTCCTCCACCGCCTATCACCTGGCCAGAGCTGGCCTTGACGTCGTCCTTCTTGAGAAAAGCCCGTTCCCGCGCGACAAGATCTGCGGCGACGGACTCACCCCCGCCGCCGTCCACGAACTCATCGCGATGGGCGTGGACACCACCGGCTGGATGCGAAACCGCGGCCTGACCGTCATTGGTGGCGGCCACACCGTCCACTTGGACTGGCCCGACCAGAAGTCCCTGCCCGGATACGGCATGGCCCGAGCCCGCACGGACCTCGACCACGCGCTCGCCAAGCGCGCCGTCGAGGCCGGGGCACGCCTCTATGAAGGCGTGACCGTCACCGGAGCCCTCCAAGACGGCTCCGGCCGCGTCGTCGGCGTGACCGCAAAAGCCGGTCGCGGCAAGAGCGCCGCAACCTTCGAGGTACGCGCCTCCATCACCGTCGACGCCGGGGGAGTGGCCGCGCGACTGGCCACCAGCCTCGGCCTCGAAAAGAAGATGAACCGCCCTATGGGCGTGGCCGCGCGCGCCTACTTCCACAGCTCCCGCGGCGACGAGGAATGGATGGAATCCCACCTCGAACTGTGGAGCGGCACTCCCGGCGCCTCCGACCTTTTGCCTGGCTACGGCTGGATCTTCCCCATGGGCGACGGCATCGTGAACGTCGGCCTCGGTTCCGTCGCCTCGCGGGCCGGTGCCACTCACCTGCCCTACCGCGAGGTCTTTAAGACCTGGACCGCGAACCTGCCCGAGGAATGGGGCTTCACCCCCGAGAACCAAATCGGCCAGCTACGCTCCGCCGCCCTGCCCATGAGCTTCAACCGCAAGCCTCACTACGTCCAGGGCCTCGTCCTCGTCGGCGACGCCGGCGGCATGGTCTCGCCCTACAACGGCGAAGGCATCGCCCCCGCCATGAAGGCCGGACGCTACGCGGCCTCGTGCATCGCGCAGGCCTTGTCCCGCTCCCACCGCGCCGGCATCGACCGCGCCATGAGCGAATACCCCCACATGCTTCGCGACGAATACGGCGGCTACTACCAGCTCGGCCGCATCTTCGTCACGCTCATCGAAAACCCGACGATCATGCGCACCTGCACGAACGTCGGGCTGCCCATTCCGCGCCTCATGACGCTCGTCCACAAACTCCTGTCGGACGGGTACGAGAGGAGCGGGGGCGACTTCGACGACCAACTCATCACCATGCTGACCAAGGTGGTGCGTCCCGCATGACCACCACCACCCATAACCGGGAGGAACGATGACGAATCCCTACGTGCCGCTGCTCATCATGTCCGCAGCCGCCCTCGTCCTAGCCTTCGGAGGCCTGGTCGCCTCCGCGATCCTGGGCCCCACCAAAAAGTCCACGACCAAGGCCGACAACTACGAGTGCGGTATCCAGCCGACCAGCGCTCACCTCACCGAGGGCCGCTTCCCGGTGCGCTACTACCTGGTCGCGATGACCTTCATCATCTTCGACATTGAAGTTGTGTTCATGTACCCGTGGGCCGTCAGCTTCAACCAGCTGGGCCTGTTCGGACTGGTCGTCATGATGAGCTTCCTGGTCACCCTCTGCGTCCCCTACGCCTACGAATGGCGACGCGGCGGCCTGGACTACTAAAAGAGAAGTAAAGGATAGACAAGTGGGACTTGAAGAATCCCTGCCCGCGGGCATCGCGCTGACCAGCGTCGAAAAAGTCCTCGGACTCGCACGCAAGTACAGCCAGTGGCCCGTCACCATGGGCCTGGCGTGCTGCGCCATCGAGATGATGGCCGCCGGTACCCCCCGTTTCGACATGGCGCGCTTCGGCCTCGAGGTCTTCCGCGCCTCGCCGCGTCACTCCGACATGATGATCGTGTCGGGCCGTGTCTCGCACAAGATGGCCCCCGTCATCCGCCGCGTCTACGACTCGATGCCCGAACCCAAGTGGGTCATCTCCATGGGTGCATGCGCGTCCTCCGGCGGCGTCTTCAACAACTACGCCGTCGTCCAGGGCTGCGACCACATCGTCCCCGTCGACGTCTACCTGCCCGGATGCCCGCCCCGCCCCGAGGCCCTCATCCACGCGGTCCTCGTCCTGCGTGAGCAGATCGGCAAGGAACCCCTCGGCGTGCACCGCCGCGAGATCGCGCGCCGCGCCGAGCAGGCCGCCCTCGAGGCGACCCCCACCCACCAGATGAAGGGACTCCTCGCATGAGCGACCTTTCCACCCCCGAGGAAAACGCGCCCGCCGAGGTCGCCCCGGCCTCGTCCCAGCGCGGTTTTGCTCTCCCCGAGCCCATCGCACACCGCCAGGGCCTCTTCGGCGCGGGCACCGACTCCTCCACCTCCGGCTTCGCGGGCCTCGTGACCGATTCCTTCCTGCCCGGCGAGGCCTCACGACCCTACGGCGGCTGGTTCGACCAGGTCGTTGACGTCCTCGAAGAACTCATCGCCGCCGACGGTCTGAAGGTTTCCGACGTCATTGAGAAGGTCACCATCGACCGCGGCCAGCTCGGCATCTTCATCGCCCGCGAGCACATCGCGCGCGTCGCCAAGTACCTGCGCGACGACGCCGACCTGCGCTTCGAGCTGTGCCTGGGGACCAACGGCGCGCACTACCCCCTCGATAAGGGTCGCGAGCTGCACGCCATCTACCCGCTGTACTCGATCACGTACAACCGCATGATCCGCCTCGAGGTCACGTGCCCCGACGAAGACCCCCGCATCCCCTCCATCGTCTCCGTCTACCCCGGAAACGACTGGCAGGAGCGCGAAACCTGGGACCTCATCGGCATCGTCTTCACCGGGCACCCCTCGCTCACGCGCACCGCGATGCCCGACGACTGGGTCGGACACCCCCAGCGCAAGGACTACCCGCTGGGCGGCATCCCCGTCGAGTTCAAGGGCGCCGTCAACGCTTCCGCCGATGTTCGTAGGAGTGTGAACTGATGACCACCGCTTTCCACGCGCCCGCCGGCGCGACCGATCTGCCCCTCGAGGATATTCCCGAGGTCCTCACCCAGGGCGGCGACTGGGACGACGTCCTGCACGAGATCGAGGCCATCACCTCCGAGCGCATCGTCGTCAACCTCGGCCCGGTCCACCCCGCGACCCACGGCGTTCTGCGCCTCATCCTCGAGCTTGACGGCGAAAAGGTGCGCGAGACCCGCATCGACACCGGCTACCTGCACACCGGCATCGAGAAGAACATGGAGTACCGCACGTGGACCCAGGGCGTCGCATACTGCACGCGTATGGACTACGTGGCTCCCTTCTTCCAGGAGGCCGCCTACTGCCTCGGCGTCGAAAAGCTCCTCGGCATCGAAGAGGACATCCCCGAGCGCGCGTCCCTCATCCGCATCCTCATGATGGAGCTGTGCCGCATCGCCTCGCACCTGGTCGCCATCGGCTCGACCGGTAACGAAATGGGTGCCACGACGATCATGACGATCGGTTTCCGTGGCCGCGAGGAGATCCTGCGTATCTTCGAGCGCATCACGGGCCTGCGCATGAACCACGAGTACATCCGCCCCGGCGGCGTCGTGCAGGATATCGACGAGGGCACCACGGACTACATCCGTGACCGTCTACGCCGCTGCCGTAAGGACATCGGCGAGCTCCAGGACATCCTGGTCGAGAACCCGATTTTCAAGAAGCGTCTGTGCGACGTGGCCGTCATGCCACTGAGCGGCCTCATGGCCCTCGGCTCGACCGGCCCCGGCGTGCGCGCCGCCGGCCTGCCCCTGGACCTGCGCAAGAGCCAGCCCTACTGCGGCTACGAGAACTTCGAGTTCGATGTCCCCACCCGCGACAAGTCGGACGTCTACAACCGCACGATGGTTCGCTTCGACGAGTGCTACGAGTCGATGCGCATCATCTGGCAGGTGCTCGACAAGCTCGACCAGTGCGAGGGCGCGCCCACCATGGTCGCCGATCCCGAAATCGCCTGGCCCGCGCGCCTGGCTGTCGCCACGGACGGCCAGGGCAACTCGTTCGAGCACGTCCGCGAGATCATGGGGGAGTCCATGGAGTCCCTCATCCACCACTTCAAGCTCGTCACGGAGGGCTTCCACGTGCCCGCCGGCCAGGTCTACCAGACCGTCGAGCACGCGAAGGGCATCCTGGGCGTCCACCTCGTCTCCGACGGTGGCACGCGCCCGTTCCGCGCGCACTTCCGCGACCCCTCCTTCGCCAACCTGCAAGCGCTGGCCATGATGACCGAAGGCGGCCAGCTGGCCGACGTGGTCGTCGCCCTGGCCGCTATCGACCCCGTTCTCGGAGGCGTTGACCGATGAGCTACACACCCGACACCCTGGCACGCCTGCAGGCGGACGCCGCGCAGATCATCGCCCGCTACCCGGACGGTCACTCGCGCTCCGCGCTGCTGCCGATGCTGCACCTGATCCAGTCCGTCGACGGCTATGTCAGCCCGAACGGCATCGACTTCATCGCCGCCACGCTGGACCTGCCCCGCGCAGAGATCAGCGCCGTCGCGACCTTCTACACGCAGTACAAGCGCCACCCCACCGGCGACTACCTGGTGGGCGTGTGCACGAACGCGCTGTGCGCCGTCATGGGCGGCGACGAGATCTGGGAAAAGGTCTCCGAGAAGGTCGGCGTCGGCAGCGACGAGACCAGCGAAGACGGAAAGATCACGCTCGAGCGTATCGAGTGCAACGCGGCGTGTGACTACGCGCCCGTCGTCATGGTCAACTGGGAATTCTTCGACAACCAGAGTCCCGAGTCGGCCCTGGAGATGATCGAGGACATCCAGGCCGGTCGCGACGTCCACCCGACGCGCGGCCCCATCGTCGCCCCCACGTTCAAGGAGAACGAGCGCGTCCTGGCTGGCTTCCTGGATGGGCACGAGAACGAAGGCCCCTCCGCTGGCCCCGCCACCCTGCTGGGCCGCGAGATCGCCGCGAAGAACGGCTGGACCGAGCCGGTGGCTGACAAGGCCGCCGACCAGGCTCCCACGAAGGCCTCGAAGGCATCCGCGAAGGCCACGAAGGCCCCCACGAAGGCCTCGAAGGCATCCGCGAAGGCCTCGAATAAGAAGGGAGTGAAGGCGAAGTGAGCACCGCATATGTGACGCCCGGGCCGCTGACCCCGATCCTCACCAACGGGTGGGGAGAGGAGCGTTCCTGGACGCTGGACTCCTACCGAGGCCGCGGTGGCTACCAGGGCCTCGACAAGGCCCGCACGATGGAACCCGCCGAGATCATTCAGGCCGTCAAGGACTCCGGTCTACGAGGCCGTGGTGGCGCAGGCTTCCCGTCCGGCCTCAAGTGGTCTTTCCTGCCCCCGGCCGACGGCGGTCCACGCTACCTCGTGGTGAACGCCGACGAGTCCGAGCCGGGCACCTGCAAGGACATCCCACTCATCATGGGCAACCCGCACGTCCTCATTGAGGGCATCGCGATCACGTCGCGCGCGATCGGCTGCGACCATGCGTTCGTCTACCTGCGCGGCGAGGTCACCCACGTGTATCGCCGCCTGCTGGAGGCTGTGCGCGAGGCGACCGAAGCCGGCGTGCTCGGCGACCTGCGCATCACCGCTCACGCGGGTGCCGGTGCCTACATCTGCGGTGAGGAGACGGCCCTGCTGGACTCCCTCGAGGGACGCCGAGGCCACCCGCGCCTCAAGCCCCCGTTCCCCGCGGTGGCCGGCCTGTACGCCCGTCCCACGGTCGTCAACAACGTGGAGACTATCTCCCAGGTGGCGGGTATCTTCCGCAATTCCCCCGAGTGGTACGCGTCCATGGGCACCGAAAAGTCCAAGGGACACGGCATCTTCTCCGTGTCGGGTCACGTGAACAACCCCGGCCAGTTCGAGGCCCCCTTCGGTATCACGATGCGTCAGCTCATTGAGATGGCGGGCGGCATCCGCGATGGCCACACGCTCAAGTTCTGGACCCCCGGTGGTTCCTCCACGCCGATCTTTACTGAAGACGAGCTGGATACGCCCCTCGACTACGAGTCCGTGGGTGCTGCCGGTTCGATGCTGGGCACGCGTGCCCTGCAGGTGTTCGACGAGACCGTCTCGGTCGTCCGCGTCATCACCCGCTGGTCCGAGTTCTACCAGCACGAATCCTGCGGTAAGTGCACGCCCTGCCGCGAAGGCACCTACTGGATGAAGCAAATCATGCTGCGTCTCGAGCGAGGCGAAGGTCGCCCCGGCGACGTCGACCTGCTCGACGAGATCGCACACAACATCGCGGGCCGCAGCTTCTGCCCGCTCGGTGACGCCGCAGCAACCCCGATCATGTCGGGTATCAAGCGCTTCCGCGACGAGTTCGAGGCTGGCCTCACCACGCCCGCCCGCGAGCTTTTCCCCTACGAGGCGTCCGCTAACTACGCGCGAGGAGGTGGCCGATGAGCGACGCGCCCAACATGATTGACGTCACCATCGACGACGTTCAGGTTTCTGTCCCCCAGGGCACGCTCGTGATCCGCGCGGCCGAGCAGGCCGGCATCCGGATCCCGCGTTTCTGTGACCACCCGCTGCTGGCTCCCGTGGCCGCGTGCCGCCAGTGCCTGGTCGAGGTCGGCATGCCCGACCGCAACACGGGTCAGCTGCGCTTCATGCCCAAGCCCCAGCCCTCGTGTGCGCAGACCGTCACCCCGGGCATGGTCGTCAAGACCCAGTACACCTCCGAGGTGGTGGATCGCGCCCAGCGTGGCGTCATGGAGTTCCTGCTCATCAACCACCCGCTGGACTGCCCGGTCTGTGATAAGGGTGGCGAGTGCCCCCTGCAGAACCAGGCGCTCACGGAGGGTCGCGGCAAGTCCCGTTTCACGGACGCCAAGCGGACCTTCAAGAAGCCGCTGCGCCTGACCTCTCAGATCCTGCTGGATCGCGAGCGCTGCATCCTGTGCCAGCGCTGCGTGCGTTTCGGCAAGGAGATTTCGGGCGACGTGTTCATGGACTTGCAGGGCCGAGGCGGCGGCACCGCCCCCACGGACCACCACTACTTCATGGGCGAGCAGGTCGGCGGCTTCGATACGACCACGCTCGACTTCTTCGACCCGTTGGCCAAGGATGCCTCGACCTCGTCCCTGTCGTCCCCGTTCGGCACGGACGCGATCGTTGGGTCGCTCAACGAGGGCGAGTTGTCCGTCGCCGAGCGCGACGTGTCGGGTCGTGCCTTCGCGTCCTACTTCTCGGGTAACATCATCCAGATCTGCCCGGTCGGTGCCTTGACCGCCGCGTCCTACCGCTTCCGCGCGCGCCCCTTCGACCTGGTTTCCACGGCCTCGGTCACGGAGCACGACGCGTCGGGCAGCGCGATCCGCCAGGACATGCGCCGCGGCGAGGTCGTGCGTCGCATGAGCGGCAACGACCCTGAGGTCAACGAAGAGTGGATCACCGACAAGGACCGCTTTGCCTTCGAGTGGGACAAGGTTGATCGCCTGACCTACCCGCTCGTGCGCGAGGATGGCGAGCTGGTTCCCACCTCCTGGTCCGACGCGCTCGACCGCGTCCGCGAGGGCCTGGAGTCGGCGGGTTCGTCCGTTGGCTTCCTGCCCGGCGGTCGCCTCACGTTCGAGGACGCCTGGGCCTGGTCGAAGTTTGCTCGTACCGTCGTCGGCTCCGACTCGATCGACTTCCGTTCGCGTCCTTCCAGCGAGGAAGAGCGTTCCTTCCTGGCCTCCTTCGTGGCGGGCTCCGGCCTCGATGTCACGTACTCCGATCTGGAGAGCGCTGGGCAGGTGCTGCTGGTTGCCCTCGAACCCGAGGACGAGTGCGGTGCCATGTTCCTGCGCCTGCGCAAGGCCGTGCGCAAGTCGGGCCTCAAGGTCGCCACGGTTGCGCCCTTCACCTCCAACGGCTCGCGCAAGATGAATGCTCGCCTCTTGCACGCCGCCCCCGGCGCTGAGCCGGGCGTCGTGGACGCGATTAAGGCGGGCGGTGCCTACGCCGACGTGGCTGAGGCGCTGTCCGGCGGCGTCGTCCTCGTGGGCGAGCGCGCTGCGCAGACGCCTGGCCTTCTGTCTTCCGTCGTTGCTCTCGCCGAGCGCACGGGTGCTCGCCTCGCGTGGATCCCGCGCCGCTCCGGCGACCGCGCCGCCATCGAGGCTGGCCTCCTCCCGGGTCTGCTTCCCTTCGGCCGCGGCATTGACGAGGCCGGGGCACAGTCCCTGGGATGGGGCGAGCTGCCCGAGCGAGGCCTCGACGCCAAGCAGATGATCGAGGAAGCCGCATCCGGCAAGCTGAAGGCCCTGGTCGTCGGCGGTGTCGACGTCCGTGACTTCGACGCGTTGGCCGCCGTGCGCGACGCTCTCGATGAGGTTCCTTTCCTCGTGTCGCTCGAGGTTCGCGCCTCTGAGATCACTGATCGCGCGGACGTCGTCCTGCCGGTCGCCCCCGCGGTCGAGAAGAACGGCACCTACATCAACTGGGAAGGCCGCCTGCGCCCCTTCGGCCAGGCGCGCTCCGCGACCTCCTTGACCGACCGCGACGTGCTCGTGCGCCTCGCCGAGGAGTTCGACGCCGACCTGGGCATCACCACCCTGTCGGACCTGTACGCCGAGGTCAACCCCCTCATGGAGTGGGACGGCGACCCGCAGGACTTCACCCCGGCCTCGGCGCAGACTCCCGCTGCTGCCGGTAAGGGGCAGGTCGTTGTGGCCTCCCACAAGCTCATGATTGATGCCGGTCGTCTCCAGGACGGTGCTCCGTGGCTGGCAGGATCGGCCCGCCGTCCCGTCCTCCTGGCCTCGGCCGCGACGCTGGCCGCCGCGGGCATCACCCCCGGCGCTGACGCGACGCTCGAGACCGAGCGTGGAACGATCACCCTCCCGGCCGCCATCGCAGACCTGCCCGACTCCATCGCGTGGGTTCCTGAGTGCTCGACCGGTTCCGTTATTCACGAAAACCTCGGCGGTGTCGGCACCGTCGCGACCCTGCGCGCCACGCAGGAGGTGGCACGATGACACTGACCCCCTTCGCAGTCCCGGAGTACACCGCCGCGGACTTTAGCCAGGAAACCTGGTGGCTCAGCCTCATCAAGGCCGTGTTCATCATCGTCTTTCTGATCGCCAACGTGCTGCTGGCCCTGTGGGTCGAGCGCCGAGGCCTGGGCCGCATGCAGACGCGTCCCGGCCCGAACGTGGCGGGTCCCCTCGGCCTGTTCCAGGCGTTCGCCGACGCGGGCAAGCTCCTCTTCAAGGAGGACATGTGGACCCGCAGGGCCGAGCGGTTCCTGTACTTCCTGGCCCCCGCGATCGCGGCTTTCGCGGCTTTCAGCGTCTACGCGGTCATCCCGATGGGTCCGAACGTGTCGATCTTCGGCCACTCGACGCCGCTGCAGCTCGCCGACATGCCCGTCGCTTCCCTATACATCCTGGCGATTGCCTCGCTGGGTCTGTACGGCATCGTCCTGGGTGGTTGGTCGACCCGCTCGACCCTGCCCCTGTATGGTGCCGTTCGTTCCTCCGCGCAGGTCATCTCCTACGAACTGGCCATGGGCCTGTCCCTCGTGAGCGTGTTCCTCATGTCGGGCACCATGTCCACGTCGCAGATCGTCGCAGCTCAGGGACAGTTCTGGTGGGCATTCACCCTCTTCCCGGCGTTCGTCATCTACTGCATCAGCGCCACCGGTGAAGTCAACCGTCTGCCCTTCGATCTTCCCGAAGCCGAAGGCGAAATCGTCGCCGGCCACATGACCGAGTACTCCTCGATGAAGTTCGGCTGGTACTACCTGTCCGAATACGTCAACATGCTCAACGTCTCGGCCGTCGCCACCACGATGTTCTTCGGCGGCTGGCACGCCCCGTGGCCGCTGTCCCACGTCGAGTTCCTCAACTCCGGCTGGTGGGGCATGCTCTGGTTCTTCCTCAAGATCTGGTTCTTCATGTTCCTGCTGATCTGGACGCGCGCGACCCTGCTGCGTTTCCGCTACGACCAGTTCATGAACCTCGGCTGGAAGCGCCTCATGCCCATCGCCCTGGGCTGGCTCGTCCTCGTCGCCCTCGTGCGCGGCGTCACGCAGTTCGTCCAGCTCTCCACGCCCGTACTCTTCGGCAGCGTCGGCGTTCTCTTCCTGGTCGCCCTCGTCATCATCTGGGTGACCGACAAGCCCGAACCCGAGCCGATTCCCGCCTCCGAGCGCGAATACACCGGCTTCGAGGACGGCTTCCCCGTCCCGCCGCTGCCCGGACAAACACCCGTCGCCAGCCCGCGCGCCAGGGCCACCATTGAGGGCACACTGGCCACGGCCTCGGCAATCGACAACCCGAAGGAGGGCACCGATGAGTGAGAAGACCACCGGCGAGGACATGCTCTTCGAGCACGACCCCAAGGGTGCGTTCGCGCAGTTCGTCGCCCCCATGGCCGGCTACGGAGTCACGATGGCTTCGTTCTTCCGACCCACCGTCACCGAGCAGTACCCGCGCGAACCCGCGCGCGTCATGCCTCGCTTCCACGGACGTCACCAGCTCAACCGCTACGACGACGGCCTCGAAAAGTGCGTCGGCTGCGAGCTGTGCGCCTGGGCGTGCCCCGCCGACGCGATCTTCGTCGAAGCCGCGTCCAACATGCCCGACGAGCAGTACTCCGCGGGCGAGCGCTACGGCCGCGTTTACCAGATCAACTACTTGCGCTGCATCTTCTGCGGCATGTGCATCGAGGCATGCCCCACGCGCGCCCTGACGATGACGAACGACTTCGAAATCGCCAAGTACACCCGCGAGGACGACATCTACGAGAAGGGAGACCTGCTGGTCCCCCTCTCCGACGGCATGCTCGACACGCCCCACCCCATGGTCGAGGGCAAGAACGACATCGACTACTACCGCGGGGACGTCACCGGCCCCACCGCTGCCCAGGTCGACTGGGTCGCGGCCCGACGGCCTGACGATCCCTCCCTCAAGACGGTGCGAGTCGCGAAGGAGACACACTGATGAACCTGTCCAACGGTTGGCCCATGATGGGGTCAACGGGGGAGATCATCCTCTTCGCATGCACGGCCATTGTCATGGTCGGCTGCGCCCTGGGTGTCCTCTTCATGAAGAAGGCCGCGCACTCGGTCATCTGCATGGTCGGCGTCATGCTCGGCCTGGCGGTCCTGTACATTGCGAACAACGCGCCCTTCCTGGGTGTCGCGCAGATCGTCGTGTACACCGGTGCGATTATGATGCTCTTCCTCTTCGTCATCATGCTGATCGGCATCGGCACCTCCGACGACTACGCCCGCCAGTCCCGCGGCGCGATCGTCGCGGCGGTCCTCGGTGGCCTCGGCCTGATCGTCATCGTCACGACGGCGATCCTCAAGGCGGCCCCCGCCACCTACGCGCCCAGCGACGTCGACCCCTACTCGAACCAGCCCGTCACCGACCTGGCGATCACACTGTTCCAGGAGCACTGGCTCAGTATGGAACTCGCGGGCGGCCTGCTGATCACCGCCGCGGTCGGCGCGATGCTGCTGACCCACTCCGACCGCCTCGGCCCGAAGGTTAACCAGGAGCAGACGGCTCGCAACAAGATGCGTGCATTCGCCGAAAAGGGCACTCGTATCGGCCAGCTGCCCGCCCCCGGCGTCTACGCTCAGTCGAACGCGGCCGACGTGCCTGCCATCTCCGGCGAGACCCTCGGCCCGGTCGAAGAATCCGTGCCTCGCGTCCTGCGCGTGCGCGGCCTCGCCCGCACGATCGGCGAGGTCACCCCCGAGGTCTCCGAGAAGCTCGCCCTCGCACGCCACGACGACAACACCGCCGTGGCCGTCGAGGAATCGCCCTTCACCATCGGGCGCACGCCCGACGTCCCGCGCTCCGGCTCCTTCGGGATGCCCGGCGCTGCCGCGCCCACCGGACTGGCCCAGCCTCGGGCTCGCAAGGCGCGCACCACCACCCCCACTGAGAAGAAGGAGGAGAGCAAGTGAGCCTCGCCTGGTACCTCATCCTCGCGGGTGTGCTGTTCGCCATCGGAGCGACCACGGTCCTCGTGCGCCGCAGCGCGGTCATCGCGCTCATGGGCGTCGAAATGATGCTCAACGCCGCGAACCTCGTCCTCGTGACGTTCTCGCGCATCAATTCCAACGTCGACGGAGAGATCATGGCATTCTTCGTCATGGTCGTCGCGGCCGCTGAAGTCGTCGTCGGCCTGTCGATCATCGTGTCCATCTATCGTTCGCGCTCGACCACGAGCGTGGACGATCTCAACCTGCTGAAGAACTGAAGGAGGACGTAACCCATGACCACCTTCCTTTCTGCGCAGGCGTCCGGCGCCGCCCAGACGGTCGCCGCCACCGGAGCCGCCTCTTACGCGTGGCTCCTCATCCTGATCCCGCTCGCCAGCGCAGGCCTGCTCCTGCTGCTCGGGCGCACTTCCGACAAGTGGGGCCACCTGCTGGCGACCCTCGCATCCTGGTCTACCTTCGTCATCGGTGCGGCCATCGCCGCCCAGATGTGGGGTGCCCCCGAGGACGCGCGCCGCTTCAGCGAGACCCTGTTTACTTGGATCCCCGCCGGTGACTTGACCGTGAACTTCGGTCTGCTCGTCGATCCGCTGTCCATCACCTTCGTCATCCTGGTGACCTTCGTCGGTTCGCTCATCCACGTGTACGCGATCGCCTACATGGAGCACGACGAGGCCCGCCGCCGTTTCTTCGCCTACCTGAACTTCTTCATCGCGGCGATGCTCACGCTGGTGCTGGCCGACTCCTACGCCGGTCTCTTCGCCGGCTGGGAGGGCGTGGGCCTGGCCTCGTACCTGCTCATCGGCTTCTGGAACCACGTCCCCGCCTACGCGGTGGCAGCCAAGAAGGCGTTCGTCATGAACCGTGTCGGCGACATGGGCATGCTGATCGCCATGATGGGGATGGTCGCCTCCTTCCAGTCGGTGTCCTTCTCCGAGGTCTCCGCTCGCGCAGGCTCGATCCCGACGGCCTCCGCCACGTTCATCGGATTCTTCCTGCTCGTGGCTGCCTGCGGTAAGTCCGCGCAGTTCCCGCTGCAGGCCTGGCTGGGCGACGCCATGGCCGGCCCGACCCCCGTCTCCGCGCTCATCCACGCGGCCACGATGGTCACCGCCGGCGTCTACCTGATCGTCCGCTCCGGCGCGGTCTTCGTCGCCGCCCCCGTCGCCGCTACCGCCGTCGCCATCATCGGCACGATCACGCTCCTCTTCGGCGCGATCGTCGGCTGTGCGAAGGACGACATGAAGAAGGTCCTCGCCGCTTCCACCATGAGCCAGATCGGCTACATGATGCTGGGCGCTGGCCTGGGTCCCATCGGCTGGGCGTTCGCGATCTTCCACCTCTTCACCCACGGCTTCTTCAAGGCCCTCATGTTCCTCGGTGCCGGTTCCGTCATGCACGGCATGGGCGACCAGGTCAACATGCGTCGCTTCGGTGCCCTGCGCGGCGCCATGAAGGTCACCTGGCTGACCTTCATGATGGGCTGGCTCGCCATCCTCGGCGTTCCGCCATTCTCCGGCTACTGGTCGAAGGACAAGATCATCGAGGCCGCCTTCAGCGCCCACACCTTCGGCGGGTCTGAGGCCACCTGGATCGGCTGGATCTACGGAACCACCGCCCTGGTCGGTGCCGGCGTCACCGCGTTCTACATGTCGCGCCTCTTCTTCATGACGTTCCACGGCAAGGCCCGCTGGACCACCGAGGCCGAAGGCTCCCCCGTGCACCCGCACGAGTCCGGTGCCCTCATGACGGTCCCCATGATCATCCTCGCCGTCGGCGCGGTCATCCTGGGTGCCGCCCTCTCCATCGGTAACACGTTCGTCAACTGGCTGGCCCCCTCCATCGGCCACCTCGAGCACGGACACCCCGTCATGAACGAATACGTCATCCAGGGGGCCACGCTCGTCCTCGTCATCATCGGCGCGCTCATCGCGTGGATGAAGTACGGTCGCGACGAGGTCCCCACCTCCGTCCCCGCAGGCAACGCCCTGACCGAGGCCGCACGCCGCGACCTCTACCAGGACACCGTCAACGAGACCCTGTTCATGATGCCCGCCAAGGGCCTCGTCACCGTCGCAACCGTCGGCGATGCGAGCGCCATCGACGGTGCGCTGAATGGCCTCGGTGCCGGTTCCCAGCTGCTCGGACGACTCGTTGGCGTCACCCAGAACGGCCTCGTGCGCACGTACGCCGCCTACATCCTGGGAGGCGTCATCCTCGCCCTGGTCATCGTCTTCGGATTCTGGCTCTAAGGGGTACACGACAATGGAAAGTGCAATGGTTGTTACTAACTTCCCGTGGCTGACCGTCCTCGTGGCCCTTCCGGCCGCGGGCGCGGCACTCCTCGGCTTCGTCCCGCCCCTGCGCCGGGCCGCCGGGCGCGTTATCGCCCTGGTGATCGCTCTCGTCGAGCTCGCCATCGGCGTCTACGCCGCCGTCACCGTCTTCGACTGGTCGGCCCCGGCCTCGTACCAGCTCTACGAGTCCCGCGCGTGGATCCCGCAGATCGGCGTCACCTGGTCCGTGGCCGTGACCTCCCTCGGCCTCGTCATGATCCTCCTGGCCCTCGCGCTCGTGCCGCTCGTGCTCATCGCCGGCTGGGACGAGAACGAGGACCGCGGCGCGTACCCCGCGCTGGTGCTCGCACTCCAGTCCTTCATGGTCCTGATCTTCGCGGCCTTCGACCTGGCGGTCTTCTACTTCGCCTTCGAGGCCATGCTGATCCCGCTGTACTTCATGATCGGACGCTACGGCGTCGGCGACGAAGCGGCGCGTCACAAGGCCGCCATGAAGTTCCTGCTGTACTCGCTGTTCGGTGGACTCATCATGCTCGGTGGCGTTCTGTTCATCTGGGCGCTCGGCTCCTCGACGCAGTCCAACACGGTCGCGTTCTTCCGCATGGACACGCTGGCCGCGCTGCTGCCGAACCTGTCGGCTTCCGTCCAAATGGTCGTCTTCGTGTCCTTCATGGTCGCCTTCGCGATCAAGGCCCCGATGGTCCCCGTCCACACCTGGCTGCCCGACACGGCCGCCGTCGCCCGTCCCGGCACGTCCGTGCTACTGGTCGGCGTGCTGGACAAGATCGGCACCTTCGGCATGATCACGATGTGCCTGCAGCTCACCCCCGGCGCTTCCGCGTCGGCCAAGTGGGCCATGTGCGTCCTCGCCGTTATCTCCATCCTGTGGGGCGGCCTGTCCGCCAACGGCCAGAACGACATCATGCGCCTCGTGTCCTACACGTCCGTGTCGCACTTCGGCTTCATGGTCCTGGGCATCTTCATCGGATCCGAGATCGCGCTGGTCGGTGCCATGTTCTACATGGTCGCCCACGGCGTCTCCATCGCAGCTATGTTCCTGCTCTCCGGCTGGCTCTCGAAGCGTGGCGGAACGCAGGACATGCGCGACTACGTCGGCATGCAGCGCGTCACCCCGGTCCTCGCCGGCCTGTGGCTCATGAGCGGACTCGCCTCCATCGCGCTGCCCGGCCTGTCCGGCTTCGTCCCCGAGTACCTCGTCCTCATGGGCACCTGGACGGTCTCCGGCCCGCTGGCGCTCTTCGCGGTCCTCGGCGTCGTCATCGCCGCAATGTACATCCTCATGCCCTACCAGCGCGTCTTCACCGGCGCGCCCGGCAAGGGCAAGGAGGACCTGGCGGACCTCGGGGCGCGCGAGCGCGGCGTCATGACGCCCCTCGTCGTCGCGATGCTCGTCCTTGGTATTTGGTCGGCGCCCCTCGTGAGCGCCCTGACCCCGGTTGCTCAAGACCTCGACCTGGCTAACTCGCAGGTTCCGGCCGCCGCTGAAGGGAGCGCACAGTGAACGTCCTACCTATGGCTAACTTCCAGGCCCCCGAGGTTCACTGGCTGAGCCTCGTGCCTATCCTCATCGTGCTGGGCGGCGCGGTCCTCGGCATCCTTGTCGAGGCCTTCGCCCCCGCGAAGGTACGCCGCTCCATGGTCATCGGCCTGTCGATCCTCGCCACGGCCGGCGCATGCGTCATGCTCGGCCTGCGCTGGGAACCCGTCCTCCTGACGCCAACCTCGCTCGGTGAGTACATCGAGGACCCGCTGACGGTCGCCGCCCAGTCGATCCTTGTCATCATCGGATTCATGGCCGTCCTGGTCATGGCTGACCACACCTCCGTCGGCGACGGAGCATTCGCCGGCCAGCCCTCCGACCGCCCCGACTCGGCCGCCGAGGAACTCACCGAGCGCAAGGGCTACCAGCGCTCCGAGATGTTCCCGCTGACCCTGTTCTCGCTGGGCGGCATGATGATCTTCCCGGCCGCAGATAACTTCGTGACCCTCTTCGTGGCTCTCGAAGTCATGTCGCTGCCGCTCTACATCATGGCCGCGACCGCACGCTACCGCCGCCAGCTGTCCTACGAGTCCGCGCTGAAGTACTTTGTGCTCGGTGCCTTCTCCTCGGGCTTCATGCTGATGGGGTCGGCGTTCCTCTTCGGCTTCGCCAACTCGCTGCGCATCTCGGCGCTCGGCCCGGCCATCGCCCAGAACACCAACATGGACTGGATGGTCCTCATCGGCGTCTTCTGCGTCATGGTCGGCCTCCTGTTCAAGGTCGGTGCCGCGCCCTTCCACGCCTGGACCCCCGACGTCTACACGGGTGCACCGACTCCGGTTACCGGCTTCATGGCCGCCGCTGTCAAGATTGCCGCCTTCGCTGCGATGCTCCGCTTCTACACGGCCGTCGCCGTGTACCTGCAGTGGGACCTCCTGGCTATCTTCGCGGGCGTCGCCGTCCTGACGATCATCGTCGGTACCTTCGCCGGCCTCGTGCAGGACAACGTCAAGCGCATGCTCGCCTACTCCTCGATCGCGCACGCCGGCTTCATCCTCATGGGCATCATCGCGATCCAGAAGGGCGGCTCGGGCCATGTGTTGTTCTACACGCTCGGCTACGGCCTGGCGACGGTCGGTGCCTTCGGCGTGGTTGCGCTCGTGCGTGGCCGCGACGCCGACGGCAACGTCCTGGGTGAGGCCCCCAGCCTGCGCAAGTGGGCGGGTATCGGCCGCACCAACCCGTGGATCGCGGGCTCAATGCTGGTCTTCCTGCTGTCCTTCGCGGGCATCCCGCTGACCGGCGGTTTCATTGGAAAGTTCGTCATTTTCTCCGACGCGATCAAGGGCGGCCTCGCCTGGCTCGCGGTCGTCGGCCTCGTGGCCTCGGCGATTACGGCGTTCTACTACTTCCGCCTCGTGCGCGTCATGTTCTTTACTGAACCCTCGGAGGAGTCTGTCGTCGTGAAGTCGGAGGGGCTGTCCGCTCTGGCCATCGTGGCGTGCGCACTTGGAACCATCGCTCTCGGTGTGTTCCCGGGTCCCGTGTTGAGCCTGCTTGAAAAGATCGTCATACTGATCCCGTGAGCGCTCAAACACCCGATCTTCATGTTCCCGACCTCGAGTCCCGTATCACCCCGGGGCTCGAGGTCGTCGAGCGTCGTTTGCTCGACGCCGTCTCGTCGTCGCGCGACCTGACAGACGAGCTGACGCGTCACCTGGCCGTTGCGGGCGGCAAACGGATGCGTCCACTGCTGACCCTCGTGTGCGCTCAGCTCGGCGATCCCGAGCGCGCACTCAGCGACCGGGTCATCACGGCAGCCGCCGCGGTCGAACTGACGCACCTGGCGTCCCTGTACCACGACGATGTCATGGACTCCGCTCCCACGCGTCGCGGCGTGCCTTCGGCGCAGCGCCTATGGGGCAACAACCGCGCGATTCTCGCCGGCGACATCCTGTTCGCCCGCGCGTCGCTACTGGTCGCTTCCCTGGGACCCGAGATCGTCGCCCACCACGCGCGCACGTTTGAGCGTCTATGCGAGGGCCAGCTCAACGAGACCTTCGGCCCCACAGACGACACGGATCGCGTCGACTTCTACCTGCAGGTTCTCGCGGACAAGACCGGCTCGCTGGTTTCTACTGCCGCCTCCTTCGGTGCGCTGCTGTCCGGGGCCGGTTCCCTGATGGGTGGCATCGTTGCCGACTTCGGCGAAAAGGTGGGCGTTGCCTTCCAGATTGCCGACGACGTGCTGGACCTGGCATCTTCTGGCCAGCAGTCCGGCAAAACGCCCGGCACCGATCTGCGCGAGGGCGTCGACACGCTCCCCGTCCTCCTGCTGCGCCGCCGCGAGGCCACCGGCACGATCGACGAGGCCGGCTTGCAGATCCTGCGCGACCTGGACGGCGACCTATCCTCCGACGAGGCCCTCGCCTCGGTCGTGGAACGCCTGTGCGCCCACGACGTGCTCGATGAGACGCGCGAACTCGCGCGCACCTGGGCCAACGACGCTATCGCAGCGCTCGCACCGCTGCCCAAGGGCGAGGTCAAGACCGCGCTCGAAGCATTCGCCACCCTCATGGTGGACCGCCTGGTCTGACTGTTTCACGAGACCGGGGTCCCCTGCGCTGTATGGCGCGGCGGGCCCCGGCCTCGTTGTATGCGCGTGTTCTGCGTGTTGGTGCCTGGGGGCGGCGGCCCGCCCGCTCGGCCCGCCCACTCGGCGTCCGCGCCGCGAGCTGCCTGCTCGGCGTCTGCGCCGCGAGCCGCCCGCTAGGCCCGCCTGCTTGCCGTCCGCTCCGTGAGCTGCCTGCTTGCCGTCCGCGGAGCTTGTGTTCTCTTGCTTGTCTGCGTGTTGGTGCCTGGGGGCGGCGGCCCGCCCGCTCGCCGTCCGCGCCGCGAGCTTCGCTCGGCGCGTCGTCTCGAAGCCCGGCCAGGCCCTGCCGCCGCCCCCAGGCACCAGAGCCAAGCCTTGTGGGTCTTTCGGTGTCCTCCATTCGGGCAACTCCGTGTTTTTGCTTGTTACTGATGGGGCTGTGCACCCCATCAGTAGGCATTGCACCCTCTCTGATCGGGTGCAATGCTCCTTAACGGGTGCATGGCTTCTCGCCTTGTTCCGGTCTGGGGCGGATCGTGCGTAGGGGAGAACCCGCAACTGAGCAGGGTGCACCGACCCGCCACGGCCTCGTGATCGGGAGCGACGCGCCGAGGGCTGTGTTTGCCGTCTCAGCTTAGGTTCCCCTTGGCCTTTGGGCGCTAGACTTGGTGCCCAGGTGCGCGCACTCGCGCGCGGTCACGAAGAAGGAGAACTCGCTTGGCACCGCTCAACGTTGCCGTCATCGGCGCCGGTCCCGCTGGCATCTACGCGTCGGACATTCTGTCGAAGTCGGGACTCGAGGTGAATATCGACCTGTTTGAGCGGCTTCCCGCGCCGTACGGCCTCGTGCGCTACGGTGTGGCCCCCGACCATCCGCGCATCAAGCAGATCATCGTCGCCCTCTACAAGATCCTCCAGCGCGGCGACATCCGCCTGCTCGGCAACGTCGAGGTCGGCCGCGACGTCACCATCGACGACCTGCGCGACCACTACGACGCGATCATCATCGCAACCGGTGCGGATCGCGACCACCCGCTCGACATCCCCGGCGTCGACCTGCCCGAGTCCTACGGTGCCGCCGACTTCGTGTCCTGGTACGACGGCAACCCGGACTACCCGCGCACGTGGCCGCTGAAGGCCCGCGAGATCGCGGTCCTCGGCGTCGGCAACGTGGCGCTGGACGTCTCGCGCGTGCTGGCTAAGCATGCCGAGGACATGCTCAAGACCGAGGTCCCCGCCAACGTCGCCGAGGCCCTGGCCGAAAACCCGATCACCGACGTGCACGTGTTCGGCCGCCGAGGCCCCGCGCAGGTCAAGTTCACGCCGCTGGAGCTGCGCGAGCTGGGCAAGGTGCCGGACGTCGACGTCATTGTTTCGGAAGAGGACTTCGACTTCGATGAGGGGTCGGAGGAGGCGCTGCGCGCGTCGAACCAGCAGCGTCAGGTCGTCAAGACCCTGACCTCCTACGCGATGGTCGACCCCGAGGAGCACACGGCCTCGCGTCGCATTCACATTCACCTGTTCCAGTCCCCGGTTGAGATCGTCGCCGACGAGAACGGCCACGTGAAGGCCCTGCGCACTGAACGCACCGCCCTGAACGGTGATGGAACCGTGTCGGGTACGGGCGTCATCACGACGTGGCCCGTACAGGCCGTGTACCGCGCGGTGGGCTACTACTCGTCGCCGATCCCGGGCCTGCCCTTCGATGAGCGCGCCGGCGTCGTGCCCAACGTCGAGGGCCGCGTCATCGAGGGTGACACCACGAAGGACGAGTCCGTCCCCGTTATCCCTGGCGTGTATGCGACCGGCTGGATTAAACGTGGCCCCGTCGGCCTCATCGGCTCCACCAAGTCCGATGCTCAGCAGACGATCACGCACCTCGTGGAGGATGCCTCGGAGGGGCGTCTGCACGCGAATACCGCCGAGGTCGGTCACGAGGCCATGGTGGCCCTCCTGGAGTCCCGTGGCGTCGAGTTCACGACCTGGGAAGGTTGGGAGCTGCTGGATGCGTACGAGCAGGCCCTCGGCGAGGGCTACGGCGAGCTTCCGGGCGGTCGCGGCACGCGCGAGCGCGTCAAGGTCGTGTCCCGTCGTGCGATGACCGACATCTCGCGCGGTGCCGAGGTGGATGCTGCCTCCGCCGACCTGATCGGCGAGATGGGCGAGATGGGCGTGCCCACCGCCCCTGAGCGCTTCGATGACTACACGGGTCCGGGGCGTCGCAACTGAGATTGTCATCTCCCCAATTGTGACGAGGCCGTGGCTGGGTTTTCCGGCTGCCGCCTCGTCGCACCCTGCTGGTTGTCGTACACATTCTTACCGGTGACTCGGGTGTTTTTCAGGGCGTTCCCAGGTAACCTCTTTAGTATCACGAGCATGGTGCACCGCAACTATCACAATGGCCTCAAGACGACCCTCCTGCTGGGCGGCATGTGGGCGTTGTTGGTGTGCATTGGCGCGCTCGTGGCGCGGGGGACGGGGCAGGCTATGTGGATCCTCTTGTTCGCGGGGATCGGACTCGCGCAGACCGCCTATTCGTACTGGAACTCTGCGTCGCTGGCGCTGCGCTCGATGAATGCGTACCCGGTCTCCGAACTTGAACGGCCAGAACTTTACGCTATCGTGCGTGAACTCGCCGAACGCGCTGGCCAGCCGATGCCCCTCATCTGGGTTGCCCCGACCATGACACCTAACGCGTTCGCGACGGGCCGCGACCCGAACCACGCGGCCGTGTGCTGCACTGAGGGTATCCTCGCGATCCTCAACGAGCGCGAGCTGCGCGGCGTCCTCGGGCATGAGCTTATGCATGTCTACAACCGCGATATCCTCACGTCGTCCGTTGCCGCAGCCATGGGTGGCCTCATTACGTCGGTCGCGCAGTTCCTCATGTTCTTCGGTGCCATGAATCGACGCGACGAGGAAGGCGGATCGGGGATCTTTGGGGTCCTCGGGATCCTTGCTATGAGCATCCTGGCTCCGATTGCCTCGACACTTATCCAGTTCTCCATTTCTCGCACCCGTGAATTCGACGCTGACGAGGACGGGGCGGAGCTTACGCAGGATCCGCTGGCCCTCGCGTCCGCGCTGCGTAAGCTTGAGATGACGACCGACCGGCGCCCCATGGCCGACACACCCGGCACGCGCAACGTTGCCGCCATGATGATTGCAAACCCCTTCCGCGGCGAGTCCCTGGCTCGCCTTTTCTCCACGCACCCCCCGATGGGCCAACGCATCGCGCGCCTGGAGAAGATCGCGGGCTACTGAGATCGTTGATTGTAGGCCTGACCCGTTACCCGATAGATCCTGCGGTGCCCTTCGGGTTTGGGCCTCGGGTGTCCTCCGTGCAGCCGATTCGTGGTACGTGAGATCGGCAATAAAAAGCGGGGCGACTCGGAGGAGTCGCCCCGCCGCGCAGCCTGTCAGGGGGTCGCGCTCGGGAAGGGTGAGATGTGATCAACGGTAGTTTACGAACTGGAGTGCGACGTCCAGCTCCTCGCCCTTGGGACCTTTGAGCAGGGCGATGACGGCCTGCAGGTCGTCGCGCGACTTCGAAGAAACGCGAAGTTCGTCACCCTGGATCTGTGCCTTGACGCCCTTTGGGCCTTCTTCGCGGATCAGCTTCGAGATCTTCTTCGCCGTGTCTTGGGGGATGCCCTCCTTGAGGGGGCAGGCCAACTTGAAGAGCTTGCCGGAGGCCTTGGGCTTGCGGTCCTTGTAGTCCAGAACCTTCAGGGAGAGGCCGCGGCGGATGAGTTTGGACTGAAGAACGTCGAGGATTGCCATGACGCGGGACGCGGAGTTGGCTTCCATTGAGATCGTGTCACCGCTCAGGGTGATAGCGGCGTCCACGCCGCGGAAGTCGTAGCGGTTGGCGATCTCCTTAGCAGTCTGGTTAACGGCGTTGTCGACCTCCTGGCGGTCGAGCTTGGAAACAACGTCGAAGGAGGAGTCGGCCATGAGGGGCACCTTTCGTTGAAATTCTGCCAATCAAAGTTTCGATTGGCGCTCGGGTCTATTTTAATGCTATTCTTTCACGGCACCGCGAGAGCGGCGCAAAGGCAGGTTACCAAAGCGGCCAAATGGATCTGACTGTAAATCAGACGCTTCGTGCTTCGGGGGTTCGAATCCCTCACCTGCCACCACTCGCTGGTTTCAGTGAGTAACGCCTGTGAGGCGCTTCTCAGGTTTCTGGTTTGCTTCGGCAGCTGGAGATAGGATACGCTTCTCGGCGTTGCCCCGATAGCTCAGTAGGCAGAGCGTCTCCATGGTAAGGAGAAGGTCAAGGGTTCGATTCCCTTTCGGGGCTCCGGTCGCGGATTTTTCCGCTTCCGGCGGCGGGGTAGCTCAGCTGGTCAGAGCGCACGACTCATAATCGTGAGGTCGCGGGTTCGAGCCCCGCCCCCGCTACCAACTCTTTATTCGACAGGTCGCTTGAGCGACGAAACAAAGCGAGGGAAACAACCGTGGCAAGCAAGTCTCAGGACGTTCGCCCCAAGATCACTCTGGCCTGCTCGGAGTGCAAGGAGCGCAACTACATCACCAAGAAGAACCGTCGTAACACGCCGGATCGTCTCGAGCTGGCGAAGTACTGCCCGCGCTGCCACAAGTCGACGGCGCACCGCGAGACCCGCTGACGGTTTCCCTAAGAACCCCGAGGAACGACAAGTTCCCCGGGGTTTTCTCTATATCCGCTACGAGGTCTTACTATGTGTTGTGCGCCACTCATGTAAGCTGGGCGAATGACTGAGACCTATGGCGTATCCGTTCAGGTACATGTTCGCCAGATCGTCGCGCCAATCGGCGCGGGTGAGGCGCGAATTCCGGCCTTGGTGAGGCTTCCGGATGAGCGCCTCTTTCTCTTTTATGACGAGCGCCCCGCCCCGGCCTCGGGCACGGGAGCCGACTTCAACGGGCTGACCATGGCCTCGGACCTGCCAAACCCGAACCAGATCCGCTGGATGGAGCGCAACACGCGCGGCGAGTGGTCAGATCCGCATCCTCTGCCGGAGGGGGCACCTCCGGTGTCCTCGGACGCCTGTGTCGGCGTCGATGAGGACGGGGTGATGCACCTGGCGTTCGCGTCGAGTGAGGGAGCTGTCGGCTACATGGACTCGCGCGCGGACGGGGAGCGACTGCGCGCATGGTGGGCGTGGGGGAGTGGTCCCGGGGGTCTGGCCTTCGTGGATATGACGGATGCGCTGTACGAGGCCACGGGCGCGGATGCGTTGTTCGCGACGTCGGGCTCGACTGCGAGTGTCGACGGCGCGGTTGCCATGCCCTACGTGGTACGCGTGGGGGAGCGGACTCATGTGCAGGTCGTCTATGTGCGGGGCGGGCGCATCGTGAGCCTCGCTGACCCCCTCGCGGGGCCGGACGGGATCCTCCTGGATGAGACGTCCGTGACGGTCTGGGATGGTCGCGTCGTCGCGAACTGTCGCCTGCAGGGCTTTGAGGGGCGCGGTTCGGGCGCGCGCTACCTGGCGTGGGGCGATGGGCAGCGCTGGGAGGATGGGTGCCTCTGGGAGCTGGAGGATCCCGGCTGCAATGCCTGCACGTCGCAGAGTATCTTCGTGCATCCGCATGCTCGCGACGCGCGCTCCGATGGTCTGCTTGCGCAGCTTTCTGCGCCGTGGGAGGGGCCGATCCGCTTGCGTCGGCTCGTGTCGATGGGGCGTGGCTCCTTCGGCTATAGCGACATCAGCGACTATGGATACGAGGTCGTGGTGGTCTTCGAGCGGGAGCGCGGCCTATGGGCGGCGTCGTGTTTCCCAGAGCGATGGTAGGTGACGTTCCCGGCGCGCGTTGTCGTCGTCGAGCGCGCCGGGACTGCTGTCAGCGGCCTTCGATGATGGCCATGAGGGGTTCGTAGTGTGCGTCGACGGCTGCGGCGTACGCCTCCACGTCCCCGGCCTCGCACGCGCGCAGGATCGCGGCGTGCGCCTCGGCGGTGTCCTCCATCTCCTGGCGCGAGGCAATGGCCAGTTGAGGGGTCACGCTCTGGTGGACCAGCCACATGGCAGCGACGAGCTGGTGCATGAGCGGGTTCTTCAGGTAGGCGAGCAGCCCCGAGTGGAACGCGATGTCCTGGTCCAGGTAGGTGCCACCGGTGTGCGCGTGGTCGGTCATCGTGTTGACGAGTTCCCACAGCTGCGGGTTGCTCGTGCCCTTCATGGCGCGGGTGAGCGGCAGGGCGATGCCAAGGTCGAGGGCGTGGCGGGTTTCGACGATCGAGTGCAGCGATTGCACGCCGTTGATGTCGTCAAGGGCCGCTCGTAGAATCAGGGTTTCGACCAGTGGCTGCAGGGACATGTCTCCGACGTAGGATCCCGATCCTTGGCGCACCGTGACGATGTCGAGGGCCTGTAGTTTACGCAGGGCTTCGCGCACGGAGGAGCGCGAGACTCCGAGGTCGGCGCACAGTGCTGACTCGGTGGGTAGGCGGTCTCCGGGGTGCAGGCCGTGGCGCAGAATGTAGGATTTGATAGCGTCCATCGTTACTGAGGATCGCGTATCGATGTGCGCTGGTCCAGTGCGGTTTGAGTCTGTGGATCCAGGTGCTTGTGCTGTAATCTCTTGCACAGATTTGTCTGACAACATAAACTAAGTATAGCGAGCGGAACAAAAAAGGTCCGCACGTTCCATTTCTCGAAGATGAGGAGCGAGAGCATGCGAATGCGTAAACACTTCGCGACCGGCGCGGCGCTGGCCGCAGCGGCTGCACTGGTCCTGACCGCGTGCGGTGGTGGCGGATCGACCGGCAGCGCTGGGGGCACAAACGATACTCTGACCGCTGGCGTTGCCTACGAGACCACCGACTACGGGCCGATCACTACCTCGGCGCTCGGCATGGGCACGAACTGGCAGGTCCTCGAGGGCCTGTACCGGTTCAATATGGCCGACTACTCCGTCAGCCCCGCGCTGGCCGCCGGTGACCCCGTGAAGGTTTCCGACACCGAGTACGAGGTCAGCCTGCGTGACGGAGCGAAGTTCTCCGACGGCACCGACGTGACAGCCGCGGACTTCGTCGCCTCCTACGAACGCGCGACGTCCGAGAAGTCCATCTACCGTCAGTTCTTCACCTTCGTTGACTCCGTCGAAGCCAAGGACGACAAGACCATCACGATCACGCTGAAGCACCCCTTCACGAACCTGAAGGAGCGTTTCGTCAACGTTCGCGTTGTTCCCGCATCCATGGGTGAGGACGCGCTGAAGGCCAAGCCTGTCGGTACCGGTCCTTACAAGTATGAGAGCATCACGGCGACCGAGGTTACCGTGGTTCCCAACGAGTACTACAACGGCAACGAACCTGCCAAGGCCCCGACCCTCAAGTGGCAGTCCCTCAAGGATGACTCTGCCCGTCTGGCCGCCGCCGTTGGCGGTACCGTCGACATCATGGAGGCCGTCCCCGCGTCCGCCCAGGATCAGCTCAAGGCTGCCGGCTGGAACGTCGAGTCCAAGCCCGGCTACGGCAACCCCTTCCTGATGTTCAACACGCAGGAAGCACCCTTCGACAAGCCCGAGGTGCGTCGCGCATTCGTGAAGGCCGTCGACAAGCAGAAGCTGATCAGCTCCGCACTGGAAGGACAGGCCGTTGAAGCGACCTCCTTCCTGCCCGAGGCCAACCCGGCGTACAAGAAGCCCGCGACCGACCTGTCCTACGACAAGGACGCCGCCACCAAGCTCCTGAGTGACGCTGGCGTCACCGACCTCGAGATCAACCTGGTGACGACGGATCACCCGTGGATCCTCGCCCTGGTTCCCCAGATCAAGTCGGACTTCGAAGCCCTCGGCGTGAAGGTCAACCACACGCAGATGGCCTCCTCCGACATGTACGCCAACGTCACCGACGTTGACGACCCGTCCTACGACATCGTCCTGGCCCCCGGCGACCCCTCGGTCTTCGGCACCGACCCCGGCATCATCATCTCCTGGTGGAACGGCGACAACGTCTGGACGAAGAGGCGTGACGGCTGGCAGACCTCTGACCCCGAGTCCTTCAACCAGCTGCAGACGCTCATCTCGGAAGCTGGCGAACTCGACGGCGACGATGCCAAGGCCAAGTGGGGCGAAGCCCAGGATCTGCTTGCCGAGAAGACCGTCATCTTCCCGCTCGTGTTCCGCAACATGATCACCGGCTCCAACCCCGCCAGGGTGGAGGGATTCCAGGCGATCTCCTCCACCGGCCTGCAGCTGCTCGGTGTGAGTGCAAAGTAAGTCCCGCTGGGACTGATGAGGAAGGAGGGGTGGAGCGCCCTCCCTGAGGCAGACGCCACAGTAGGGCGCCACCCCTCCTTTCCTATTGTCAAAATCCGTTGAAAATGGAGGTCTAGCAGTGAATAACCTTCTGCGACTCATCGGACGACGACTAGTGGCCCTGCCGATCATGGTGGTCGGCGTGTCCTTCCTCGTCTTCTTCATCATGTCGCTGTCTCCTATCGACCCGGCCTACTCGGCACTGGGTGAGACGGCGACTCCCGAAGCCCTCGAAGAGTACCGTGTTCAGCACGGTCTCAACGACCCCTTCCTCGTTCAGTACGGCCGCTACCTGTGGAACATGCTCCACGGCGACCTCGGCACCTACGGTGTGGGCACGTCTAACCACGTGACTGATCTGGTCGCGAAGGCGCTCCCGATCACCCTGCAGCTGACCTTCCTCGGTCTGCTCTTTGCCGTCCTTATCTCCTTCCCCCTCGGCGTCCTCGCCGCCCTGTACCGTGATCGCTGGCCCGACCAGGTCATCCGCATCTTCTCGGTGATCGGCATCGGTACCCCGTCCTTCTGGCTGGCAGCGCTGCTGGTCCTCGGATTCGTCGGCAAGCTCCCCGTGTCCGGCCCTCTGCCCGCGTTTACCGTTGATCCGGGCGGCTGGTTCCTGCGTATGCTGCTTCCCGCCATTGCCCTCGCCGTCCCCGTCATCGGTCAGATGACGCGCGTTGTACGTACCTCGATGGTGGAGGAACTGGACCGCGATTACGTCCGCACCGCCATCGGCGCGGGCATCCCCAAGCGCATCGTCGTGGCCCGCAACGTCCTGCGCAACGCGCTCATCACCCCCGTGACCGTCCTTGGCCTGCGCATCGGCTACCTGATGGGTGGTGCCGTCGTCATTGAAATCATCTTCTCCGTCGATGGCATGGGTAAGGCAGTCCTGCTCAAGGGCATTCAGGAAAACTGGGTGACGCTGGTGCAGGGCGGCGCGCTCGTCGTCGCGATCGCCTTCATCGTCGTCAACATCATCGTCGACATGCTCTACCTGCTCATCAATCCGCGTATTAGGTCGGTGTGAGGCATGAACCAGAAAGAAAAGCTCAACAAGGTCACCGCGACGAGCGCGCGCTTCTCGCGCATCGGCGCGATGTCCCTGGGATCGAAGATCGCGATGGGCATCCTTGCCCTCGTCGTGCTCATGTCGGTCCTCTCGCCCTTCGTTTCCCCCTATGGCCCCGACCAGATCTTCGACAAGTGGAGTGCCCCCTCCGGCGAGCACCTGTTCGGAACTGATCACGTCGGCCGTGACATCTTCGCTCGCGTTCTGTACGGCGGTCGTTTCTCCCTGCTGATCGGCCTGTGCTCGACCCTGATCGCACTGTTCTTCGGCGCGATCATCGGCTCGGTTGCGGCGGTCGTCCGCAAGAGCTTCTCCGAAGCCATCATGCGTCTCATGGACATCATCATGGCGGTGCCCGGTATCGCTATGGCGGCCGTCTCCGTCTTGGTCTTCGGCCGCACGCTGTCCAAGTCGGGTAACACGTGGGGCCTGGTGGTCGTCATTATCTGCTCGATCGCCTTCGTCTACATTCCGCAGCTGTCGCGCATCGTCCGCGCGAACGTCATGGCCGCCTACGGTGAGGACTACGTCCGTGCCGTGATCGTCTCGGGTGCCCGCGCCCCGTGGATCCTGGTCAAGCACGTCATGCGCAACACGGCAGCCCCGGTCCTGGTCTTCGCGACCGTCCTTGTCGCCGACGCGATCATTCTCGAGGCCTCCCTGACCTTCATCGGGTCGGGCCTCCAGGCGACCACGGTGGCCACGTGGGGCAACGTCCTGTCCGAGGCCTCGTCGAACCTGTCGGTCCTCCTGGGTAAGTGGTGGACGGCCTTCTTCTCCGGCCTGTTCATCATGATCACGGTCCTGTGCCTGAATATCCTCTCCGAGGGCATCACTGACGCCATGGTCGCCGCGCCCGCTTCGGCTGCGGTCGCCCAGGTCGATAAGGATTCCGACCGCGAGGCCGACAAGCTCCTCCTCGACCCGCGCCGTGCCTACGCCGAGCAGGCCGAGTCCCTCCAGGCTCGCCTGGACGACCTTGAGGCCGTTGAAGAAAAGCGCACCGACCGCTTCGAGGCGTCCTTCGAGGCAACGCCGCTGCTGGAAGTCAAGGACCTGTGCATCAAGTTCGAGCGCCACGGCGACGTCAACGTCGTCGACCACGTCTCCTTCAAGGTGCGCCCGGGCGAGACCATGGGCCTCGTCGGTGAGTCCGGCTGCGGCAAGTCGATCACGGCCCTGACCATCATGGGTCTCATCGACCCCAAGGCGCAGATCACGGGCGAAATCCTCTACGAGGGCGAGAACCTACTGGAGAAGTCCGCCGAGGAGCGCCGCGCGCTGCTCGGTCATGAGATGGCGATGATCTACCAGGACGCCCTGTCGTCCCTGAACCCCGCCATGCTGATTCGGGCTCAGATGAAGCAGCTGACCAGCCGCGGTGGCACGCGCAGCGCCGAGGAACTCCTCGAGCTGGTGGGCCTGGATCCCAAGCGTACGCTCGAGTCCTACCCGCACGAACTGTCGGGCGGCCAGCGCCAGCGCGTCCTGATTGCTATGGCCCTGACGCGCGACCCGAAGCTCATCATCGCCGACGAGCCGACCACCGCCCTGGACGTCACCGTCCAGAAGCAGGTCATCGCACTGCTCAACGAGCTGCGTGAGAAGCTCGGCTTCGCCATGATCTTCGTGTCCCACGACCTGGCGCTCGTCGCCGAGGTGGCCCACCACATCACGGTCATGTACGCCGGTCAGGTCATCGAGCAGGCCCCCACGAAGGAACTGCTCACGCACCCCACCCACGAGTACACGCGCGGCCTGCTGGGCGCGGTCCTGTCCATCGAGGCCGGCTCCGGGCGACTGCACCAGGTCCCCGGCACGGTGCCCTCGCCTCGTGACTTCCCGGTCGGCGACCGCTTCGCCCTCAGGTCCTCGCACCCCGATTACGGCCTGGACATCCGTCCGGTCCTCACCGAGGTCGGTCCCGAGCACGTGTACGCGGCTTTGCCATCCCGTGATGAGGCCGCCACGCAGGAAACCACCGGGAAGGAGGAAACCCGATGAGCGACACCACTCCGATCATCGAGCTGAAGGACGTTGAGGTGACCTTCACCTCGCGTACCGGCTCCCTGTTCAAGCCCAACAAGGTCTACGCGGTGCGTGGCGTCAACATGCGCATTGAGCGCGGGCAGACGCTCGGAATCGTCGGCGAGTCCGGCTGTGGCAAGTCCACGACCGCGAACGTCATGTGTGGCCTGCAGATGCCGACGAAGGGCCAGGTGTTCTTTAACGGCGAGGAAGTCACGAAGCGTGGTGCCGACGCGCGTCGCCGCATCGGACGTGTCGTCTCCGTGGTCTTCCAGGACCCGGCGACCGCCCTCAACCCCCGTATGCACGTCGCGGATCAGCTCGCTGACCCGCTGCGGGTGCACGGCATTGGGGACGAGGCCTCGCGAGCCAAGCGCGTGAAAGAGCTAATCTCGCTGGTTGGCCTGCCCTCCAGCGCCCTCGACGCGCTCCCCGGACAGCTCTCGGGCGGCCAGCGCCAGCGCGTCGCCATCGCCCGCGCCTTGTCCATCGGCCCCGATGCGATCATCGCGGACGAGCCCACCTCCGCGCTCGACGTGTCGGTGCGCGCACAGATCCTGAACCTGCTCACGGACCTCAAGAGGGACCTGGGTCTGGCGATGGTCTTCATCTCGCACGACATCCAGACCGTGCGATACGTCTCTGACCGGATCGCCGTGATGAACGGCGGCAAGGTCGTCGAAGAAGGGCCGGCAGCACAGCTGCTCGCCGACCCCAAGGACCCCTACACCCGCAAGCTCCTGGGCGCCGCGCCCTCGCTCCTGCACCCCACCCTCGAAGGAGAAAACTAAGTATGTCTTCGACAATCCGTGGCGTTGTCCCGCCCCTGGCCGTCCCGCTCAAGGACGGCGAACTCGACGTCCCTTCGCTCGAACGCCACATCAACCGCATGATCGAGGCTGGCCTCGACGGCCTGTTCGTCTCCGGCTCTACCGGTGAGGTCGCCTTCTCGACGACCGAGCGTCGTGCACAGATCCAGCGTGAAGCCGTGCGCATCGTCGACGGCCGTATCCCGCTCCTGGTCGGCGTCATCGACACCGAGACCGAGCGCGTCCTGGAAAACATCAAGGTCGTGGAAGAGATCGGCGGTGCCACCGGCGTCGTCGCGACCGCCCCGTTCTACGCCCTGGGCGGCGAAACCGAGGTCGAGAAGCACTTCCGCATCCTCAAGGAGAACACCGACCTGGAGATCTGGGCCTACGACATCCCCGTGTGCGTGCACACGAAGCTGTCGCCCGACCTGCTCATGCGCCTGGGTCGTGACGGCATCATCGACGGTGTCAAGGACTCCTCCGGAGATGACGTGTCCTTCCGCTGGCTGTGCCGCGCGAACGAGGCTGCCGGCCACCCGCTCCAGCTTCTCACCGGCCACGAGGTCGTCGTCGACGGTGCCTACATGTCGGGTGCGGACGGCAGTGTGCCCGGCCTGGCCAACGTGGACCCCGAGGGCTACGTGCGTCAGTGGCAGGCCTACGAGCGCCGCGACTGGGAGGCCGTGCGCACCGAGCAGGACCGCCTCGCGGACCTCATGCGCATCGTCCAGGTGAAGGGCGTTCAGGGCTTCGGTGCCGGCGTTGGTGCCTTCAAGGCCGCCCTGTACCTGCTCGGCGTCTTCGAATCGCCCGAG
The DNA here is from genome assembly GCF_905369875.1 of Actinomyces sp. ICM47. Classification (NCBI taxonomy): domain Bacteria; kingdom Bacillati; phylum Actinomycetota; class Actinomycetes; order Actinomycetales; family Actinomycetaceae; genus Actinomyces; species Actinomyces sp. ICM47. The sequence continues at coordinate 24,427 of NZ_CAJPJE010000010.1, read as the reverse complement.
ATGCCGCGCCCTGTCGCCGCCATCGAGGGTGACAATATGGAGCACGTTGCGTCCGTGCTGCGCTCGGTCGACCTGCTCTCCTGATACGTCGACGAGGCCGGGGCCTTCCCCTTCCGTACATGCCGCGCCCTCGGGCGTGGCCCTCCCCGGCCTCGTCGATTCTTTCTACCCACTGACCGTAAGGATCCTCATGACTACGCTCCTTGCCCTCGACATTGGTGGTACCAAGGTCGGGTGGGGCATCGTCGAAGCTGGTGACACGTACGAGGTCACCGAGCGCGGATCGATCCCCACCGACGCGATGCGCGGCGGAGCGGACGTGGCGGCGCGCATCTGTGAGCTCGCTTCGTCCCTGGTCGCCTCGCACCCGTCCGTGAGCGGTGTCGCCGTCGCCAGCGCCGGCGTCGTCAACCCCGCAACCGGCGACATTGTCTCCGCGACGGGCACTATGCCCGGCTGGGGAGGCACCCGCCTCGGCGCTCAGCTTGAGGCAGCGACCGGGCTGCGCGTGCGCGTCCTCAACGACGTGCACGCCCACGGTTTGGGCGAAGCCACGCTCGGTGCGGGTCAGCCTTACCGCATCGTCCTGTCCATCGCCGTGGGTACCGGCCTCGGCGGTGCCCTCGTCGACGATGGCCGCGTCGCCTTCGGTTCGCGCGGCATCGCCGGACACGTCGGCCACATCCACCACCACTTCGCCCCCGACATGACGTGCTCGTGCGGTCGCAAGGGTCACATCGAGTCCTTCTGCTCGGGATCGGGGATTACAGCCTGGTACGACTCGCTGCGCGGCGAGTCCGACCCCGAGGTGGACGGCGGACGCGCCCTGCAAGAGTTAGCCGAATCCGGTAACACCCTCGCGGCCGACTGCTTCTCCCGCTCCGCGTACGCGCTCGGCGAGGCCACGGCCTCGTTAGTCAACTGCGTGGACCCGGCCGTCGTCATCTTCTCCGGGTCCATGACACGCTCCGGGGACATCTGGTGGGACGCCCTGCGCGAAGGCTTCGCGGCCTCCGCGATGACACCCGTCGCGGATACTCCCATCCTCGTTGGTGCCCTCGGCGGCGACGCGCCGTTGCTCGGAGCCGTTTCCTTCTTTCTGCACGCATAGGAGTTCACATGCACCCGCTCATTGCACACCTGAAGGGTAAGCTCATCGTCTCTGTCCAGGCGTACCCGGGCGAACCCATGCGCCACCCCGAGACGATGGCGCAGATCGCGCGCGCCGCCGAGATCGGCGGTGCCGCCGCTATTCGCTGCCAGGGCCTGTCCGACATCTCCGCGATCAAGGGCCGCGTCGACGTGCCCGTCATCGGTCTGTGGAAGGAAGGCCACGAGGGCGTGTACATCACGCCGTCGCTGCGCCACGCTCGCGCCTGCGTCATGGCCGGTTCCGACATCGTCGCCCTGGACGCGACGGGCCGCCCGCGCCTCGATGGCCTGAGCTTCGCCGAGACCGTGAAGGCCCTGCGCGAGGACGGCACCCTCGTCATGGCCGACTGCGGTTCCTTCGAGGACGCCCAGCGCGCCGTCGACGCTGGAGTGGACATCGTGTCCACGACCCTGGCCGGATACACGGGCGACCGCGTCAAGACTGACGGACCCGACCTGGAACTGCTGCGCGAGGTCGTCGCCGCGTTCCCGGACGTCCCCGTGATCTGCGAGGGCCGCGTCCACACGCCCGAGCAGGCCGCCGCGGCCATCGAGGCCGGTGCATTTGCCGTCATCGTTGGCACCGCGATCACACACCCCACGTCCATCACGACGTGGTTTAAGGCGGCCGTGGAAGGCTGACCTGTTGTCGTTGCGACGCAGCGCGCGGGCGGGTGATGAACATCCGACCGCGCGCAGTTTTATACGCCGTGACGTGAGCGTATATTACCCAGCATGTCTGTTCCCCACGCCCGCTCTCACGCTGCCCTTCGTGCCACCGGTTTCGTCTGCGCATGCCTCGGTTTTGGCACCTCCGCCTGGCTCTCACGCCTGCCTGACGTGCGCGACGCCCTCAGCCTGACCCCTGCGATGATTGGCACGATGCTGCTCATCGCCTCGCTCGGTTCCCTCGTGACTCTGCCGTCTTCCGGTCCGCTCGTTACGGCAATCGGCGCTCGAGCCTCGGGACGCATCGGCGTGTCAATCTGGGCGATCGGCGTCTCGTGCGCGGGTGTGGGAGCGCTTCACGCGTCGATCCCACTGGCGACCCTCGGCCTCGTCCTGCTTGCCGCAGGCAACGGCCTGTGGGGCGCGACGATGAATATCGAGGCTGGCCTCGTTCAGGCGGCCGTGCGCCGTACGGTCGTCCCCATCATCCAGGCGATGTACGCCGTCGGCATGCTCAGCGGTGCCCTCCTCGGTGCGCTCGCCTCACAGCTGGGAGTACCCCTAGGCGTCCACCTCTTCGGCCTTGCCGCTCTTGAACTGATCGCCTGCGGCACCGCCGTCGGCTTCTACCTGACCAAGGAGGAAGTTGCCTCCATCACCCCCGTGAAGGATACGGACAACGGCGAGGGGGAGGAGGCCTCGTCGAAGACAACGAGGGGACTCACCCGCGTCGCGTGGCGCGAAAAGCAGACCGTCCTCATCGCCCTCATGGTCATGAGCGCCGGCCTCGTGGAGGGCGCGGCGAACGACTGGCTCAACCTGTCCATGGTCGACGGCTATGGCTTCTCGACGGCTGCGGCGTCCGCGGCCTTCGCGTTTTTCCTCCTCATGATGACGATTGTGCGCTTCGCGTCCCCGCGCCTCGAAGCGCGCCTGGGGGCACCCGCGCTGCTGCGCATCACCTTCTCCGGAGCGGTTGTCGGCCTGCTGCTCGTGGCGTTCGCCCCCCACTACACGCTGGCGGTTGCGGGCGTCGCCCTGTGGGGCATCGGGGCATCCCTCGGCTTCCCGCTGGGTATCTCCGCACTGTCCACCGACCCTGTCATGACGCCCGCGCGCGTCTCCGTCCTGTCCACCGTCAACTACGGCGCGGCCCTCATCGGCCCGCCCCTCCTGGGTATCATCGCCGACCACATCGGCTACCACAGGGCGCTCGCATTCGTGGCTCTGCCCGTCCTCCTCGCGATCGTGCTGGCCGGGCAGGTGCCGGACCAGCGCGGCAGGACGCGCACGGATATCGCGTTGGACGACTAGACAGGCAGCGTATCCATCTCTTGTCCTGCGTCTTCCTTCGGCGACTCTACGGGCGTATCCTGGTGCGCAGGAACGCCTGTGATGTGGCGCTCAGTGTCGCTTCGAAGAGAGAAGAAATCATGGCACGAATGATCGGATACCGCCGTTTCGGGGGCGTCGAGGTCCTTGAGGAAGGCTCAGTGTCGCTCCCCGCACCCGCTGAGGGACAGGTGCTCGTGAGCGTGCGGGCCGCCGGCATCAACCCCGTCGACTACAAGCTCTTCGGCGGATTGACGAGGCCCCTCGAAGTCATCCGCACCATCGTTCACCCCAGCCGATGGTTCGCTCGCGGCAAGGAACGCCCGCTGCGAGGCGTCGGACAGGACTTCGCCGGTGTCGTGACCGCCGTCGGCCCGTCAGTGAGCAACGTGTGCGTGGGCGACGAGGTTATCGGCCTCCTGCGCGCCGCTCCCTGGTCCGCTCGGGAATACGGGGCACTCGCGACGGACGTACTCACCTCGGCAACGAACGTTGTCCCCAAACCCGCCTCCGTCAGCTTCGACGTCGCCGGAGGCCTGGGTGTTGCCGCACAGACCGCGATGGGTGCCATGCGCAGCGTGAAGGGCGAGGCGGGCGACGTCATCGTGGTCGCCGCAGCCGCCGGGGGAGTGGGAGGCCTCGTCACACAGCTCGCACTCGCCCGAGGTGCGACCGTCATCGGTATCGCCAGTCCCTCGAACGCCGACTACCTGCGTTCCCTCGGCGCGATCCCCGTGTCCTACGGCGAAAGCCTCGAACAGCAGATCCGGGACGCAGCCCCTTCACCCGTCACAGCCTTTATCGACTGCTTCGGTGGCTACGCGTCACTGGCCCACCGCCTCGGCGTCCCGGGAGAGCGCGTGGGCACTCTCGTTCCAACTCCCGCGATCGCCCTGCGTCGCGCGCGCTTTACAGGCGGACGCGACGGAAAGATCGCTGACATTGCAACAGTTGCGGGACTCATTGACCGCGGCACGGTGAACCTGGCTATCGCGGGCACCTACCCGTTCGACGTGGAACAGGTGCGTGCCGCCTACACCGAGCTGATGGGCGGCCACGTGCGCGGCAAGATCGTCATCACTATTCCCTGAACTCGTCACCGTGCCCTCCGGTGAACGCTCGGAAAACGGAGAAACTTGCCACGGCCTCGTGCCTCAGTCCGCCCACCGCTGCGTGCGCCGGATCGCAGGCTTACCACGGCCTCGTGCCGGTGCGTACCACCCGGCGCTCACGGGGCCGAGGCCTGCCGGGGTTAGGCCGAACGCGTGCCGTGCGACTAGGCTTAGGGGCATGACGACCCTTGCTGATCTGACGACCCTTGCTGATCTGACGACCCTTGCTGATCTGACGACCCTGCGCGTGGGTGGGCCCATGGCCGAGTACGTGCGCGTTTCTACGACCGACTCCCTGCTGGAGGCCGTTCGCGCGGCCGACGCCTCGGGCGGCCCGCTGCTCGTCGTGGGCGGCGGATCGAACCTGCTGGCCTCCGACGCGCCCTTCGAAGGCACGGTCGTGGACGTGCAGCCGTTCGGGGAGCTCGCCTCCATCATCGATGAGAGTCCTTCCGGGTCGGTGCTCGTGCGCGCCGGCGCAGGCACGGTCTGGGACGAGTTCGTCTCTTGGACGCTGTCTCAAGGACTGTCCGGCGTCGAGGCCCTCTCCGGCATCCCCGGGACCGTCGGCGCGTCCCCCGTGCAGAACGTGGGTGCCTACGGCCACGAGGTCGCCGAAATTATCTCCTCGGTAGAGGCCTACGACCGCCTGACGGGTGACGTCGTGCGCCTGGTACCCGCGGAGCTGGGCTTCGCGTACCGTTCCTCCGCGATCAAGCGCAGCGTCGGTCAGCTCGGCCTGCACGACCGCCCGTGGGGTCCGACCGGCCGCTGGGTGGTCCTCTCCGTGGACTTCCGCCTTGAGCGCTCGCCGTTGAGCGCCCCCGTCATGTATTCCGAGCTGGCTCGCCGCCTCGGCGTCGAGGCCGGGTCGCGTGCCGACGCCTCCCTGGTCCGCTCCACTGTCCTGGATCTGCGCCGCGGCAAGGGCATGGTCCTCGACCCTGCCGACCACGACACGTGGAGCGCCGGTTCATTCTTCACGAACCCGATCCTGTCCGAGTCCGCTGCCGCCCTGCCCGAGGGAGCGCCTCGCTTTAGGGCAGGGGAGGGCCTGGTCAAGACCAGCGCCGCCTGGCTCATCGACCACGCGGGCTGTGGCAAGGGCTTCCACCTGCCCGAGGCCGGGGACCCGCCGCGCGCGTCCCTGTCCACCAAGCACGTGCTGGCCCTGACGAACCGCGGGAACGCGACGGGTGCCGACATCGAGGCACTGGCCCGCGCGGTGCGTGAGCGTGTTTATGATGCGTTTGGCGTCACCCTGGTTCCCGAGCCGGTGACGGTCGGCATCACCTGGTAGCGGGCGCGCCTTGCGCTGAGCGGGTGGAGGAGGCGGCCGTGAAGGAGTACGTGGAGGGCCTCGAACGAGAGTTTTCCGCCATCGAGCGAGGGTTCTTGCGCGAGCAGCGTCGTGCCCGCTCAGACTACGCTTCCTTCGACCCTGAACAGGCTCGGCGCGTGGCATTCCTTGCGTACCGCTCCGAGGTCTACCAGGTGCGCATGTACGCGGTTTTCCTGCTGGGGCATCTATCGCAGGAGTCGGATGTTCTCTCTTTTCTTCGGGACGATGTATCCGCGGACTCCAATTGGAGAGTACAAGAGGTCCTCGCGAAGGCCTTCGACGATTTCTGTGCTGTCAGGGGCTACGAGGCGGCGCTTCCCGTCATCGACGAGTGGCTGAGCGACCCGCGCCCCAACGTGCGCAGGGCCGTCACGGAAGGCTTGAGGATCTGGACGAGACGCCCCTACTTTCGGGACCATCCGGGCGATGCTATTGCGAGGTTGTCGAAGCTTCGTAGCGATGCAAGCGAATATGTCCGCAAGTCTGTGGGAAACGCGTTGCGGGACATCAGCAAGAAGCATCCGGAGCTGGTCGTGGCCGAGCTGAGGACTTGGAGCCTGGAGACCAAGAAGGTTTCGCAGGTCTACCGCCTGGCCTCCACACTCATTTCATGCGCCACAGCTGAGCGGTGATAGCAGCTCAGCACACAGGTGCACGGTGGCGGTTGGGGCAGATGGAGCGGTGGAGTGTGTGCGGGTGACGGTGTATGAGGGCAGTTGGCACCTAGAATTCATCGATGTCCCAAAGTGCAGACCACCTCGGCCATAATGGCTGTTTTTGGTGGTTTTCGTCGAGGTGGTCTGCGTTTTGGGCGCATGCTGCTGTAGGCGACCGACCAGCGACCGCGTTGGTGCCCCGGTAAAGCCCGCTGGGAGTCTCCACAAAGTTCGTACGTCATTCACGTGTTTCGCTCCCCGGCCCAGACTCGAACCGGAGAGACCTCCATAAGTTTCGCACGCAATTCCCCGGTCATGTCCTGGAATACACCCCGAAAACCGCAGAACATCAACGTTTTGGATTCAAAGTTTGAAAAAGTGTGGGAGAATTGCACGCGACATTGTGGGGGACTCTGCCGGACCCTGTGGCTGTTGAGAAGAATCTGCGCGTGTTGATGTGGTGCCCGGATCTGCGTGTTGCTTGGCTTATCCGTGGATCGGCATGCCGCCTTGATGTTGCCTGCGTTGGCTCTGCGGCTTGCGCTCGCGGATCCGTTCCGTGGGTTGGTTGCCGCTATATGGATAGGTTGCCACCACACGGACAGGTTATTCGCTTGCGGATAGCTTAATAACCTATCCGTAAGCGCGGTTCCTATCCGCGTGAGGCTGCGGCGCGCAGACGCACGATCATGTCGGGCACGTTGCGAGTGACGGCCGTCCACAGGAGCTGGTCGTCCATGCTTTGGTACCCCGAGTGCGCCGCGATGTTGCGAGTTGTTCGCAAGGCGCGCTTCTCGGAGGAGGTTAGAGCGTCCATGTAAGGTGCATACTCCTCTCGCTCGAGGAACGCGGCTAGCCGGATGATCACCATGCAAGCGGAGTCGTACTCCGGGCAGTCGGCGCTGAAGGCCTCGACGGGGACAGCGGCAACCCGTTCGACGCGATGGGCGATGACGTCGAGTTCACGCAGGAAGTTATCGGCGTCGAAACTGGGCGCGTGCCTCCGTGTCACTCGCGGCCGAGGGGTGAAGGAAACAGACTCACTCATAGCGCTACGGCCTCGTCAATGGCTGCTCGTAGCGCTTCGGGTACGTGCGTATCTGCGTGAACCTCCGTCGGGAAGCCGGTGAGTTCACTCGTGAACGAGGCAATGTCCGCCAACTCGAACAGCGAAAGGTCTCGGGTGGGCGTGCCAATGAGGTCAATGTCCGACTCGAATCCGTCCGTGCCCCGGGCAACCGAACCGAAGACGCGGAGGGAACCCAGGCCTCGTTCCTGGGCGTAGCTGCTGATCGAGGACGCGTAACGGGCGAGCGGCACGGAAGGACGGTAGTCGGCGGCGCGGAGAATGCGTTCGAGCAGTTCGGCGGAGACTACGCGCCTGCCGGACTCGATCTGCGCGAGGGTCGACTGGCTCATCCCGGTCATCCCCGCCAGTTCGGCCTGCGTGAGGGACGCGTCCTGACGTGCAGCACGCACGAGGGACGGTGCATCGTCACGACGAAACCGGCTCATGCTTCCATGATAGTGCACGTGTGCACTATCGGGCTATCAATCGTTAGTTTGACTCAGGAACATCTGTTGATGTTAATTCGGGAGAGGAAAACGGGCGCACTATTGCCTTCTCGGATTCAAGGGCCGTCACAGTTAGTTTTCGGTCCGATGAATCGGCAAGCGCGGTAATTTGGCGTGCCTGGACGAGGAATCGCTTTTCGAGAGAGCTGGCGACCCCATTGTATAGTTGAACGCTCTTCTGGATGTTCTTCCCAAGCTTGTCGATGTGTTCCGCGAGGATCCCGAGGCGCTTGTACAGTGTGCTCCCAAACTCGATCACTTCGTGAGCTTGCTCGTTGATGGCTGTCCTTGCCCAAGCGGTCGCGCATGTCCTGGCTAGAGCGAGGAGCGTGACGGGTGAAGCTAGGGCTATTCCCTGGCGGAATGCGTACTCGAGGAGTGAGGAATCGCTTTCTAATGCTGCGGAAAGAGCAGCTTCCGACGGAACAAAGAGCACAACGATCTCCGGTGATGAGCCGAGTGCTGCCGCATAGTCACGGTTGTGCAGATCGTCGATGTGACTGCGGAGAGCTTTGGCGTGTTGGACAAGGAATGATCTGCGCGCAGAATCAGCTTGTTCCCCGACGCCATCGACATCTGTAGCGCGAAGATAAGCATCCATTGGCGTCTTCGAGTCGACTGCGAGGAAGCCACCTCCTGGGAGGAAAATCGTGACGTCGGGACGGCTACGGTCATTGTCGGCACCGGCTGTTCCGGTTGGGCGTATCCCTCCCTGCACGAGCGTCCCGATGGACTGTTGTTGGGCGAAATCTACATGGTTTAACATCCCTGCAGCTTCGAGAACTCGGACGAGCTCGACTTCGCCCCATGTGCCTCGGGCGCTCCGTGAACGCAACGCTCCCGTCAAGGAGTTCGTTGCCTGTACTAGTTCTGCTTCGCGCTGCTCTGCTTGCTTGAGCCGTGTGTCGAGGACCCCGTGTTGAAGTGCGCGCTGTTGTTCCATCTCATCGATGCGTTTGCCAAGGTTTTCGAGATGAGATTGAACAGGCTTAAGGAGGCCAAGAACAGAATCGGTGCCAGCAGTACTCTTTTGCGCCGCAAGGGCCAGCTCAGTTTCGCGTTTAGCGGTTGCTTTCAACTGTTCGGTGAGATTTGCATGCTCAGCCGAGCGCTGCTGTTCCATGAGACGCACGCGCTTCTGCATTTCTTCCAGTTCGGTTCGAACTGGAACGAGAGCCTTGATGATGCTCGTTGTCTGTTCGGCGTTGGCAGTTGCGATGCCGTCGTCGCGTTTCGCTGCTTCCTCAAGTTGCTGGGAGAGCTTGCCATGTTGTTCGGCGCGCTGTCGCTCCATCGAGTCGACTCGATCATGCATCTGCTCAAGCTGTTGGCGAATGGGTGTCAGAATCTCTAAGACATCGGAGTTCTGTTTCGCGCTCGACTCCATCTTAGAAAGCTGGACTTCCAGTTGCTGTGCCCGCGCCTGTGCCGCTGCTGCTTGGGTCTGGAACTGAATGAGTCCAGCTGCTCTGTGCTCCGCATCTTCGAGGCGGTGAGTCAGCTCGTCGACTTGTGTCCGTGACGAGGCGGCATCCTGCCGGAGGGTGATGAGCTCGCTGTTGTTTGTTTCAGGTGTAACGGTCTTGCGCGACGTTGCAAAAAAATAGCCGAGAGCGATGCCGATAACTGCACCGAGGATGAGGAAAACTACATTGGCAACCATGAAAGCATTGTAGACACAGATGCTTACGGATGAAGTGTTAGCTGAGTGGTGTGGGGGAATTATGCGCGAGGCTGTGGGGAACTATGGCAAGAACCTCGCGGTGTTGAGAAGAATCTGCGCGTGTTGATGTGGTGCCCGGATCTGCGTGTTGCTTGGCCCTTCCTGGATTGCCATGCGGCCTCGATGTTGCCTGCGTTGGCTCTGCAGCCTGTGCTCGTGGATCCGTTCCGTGGGTTGGTTGCCGCTATATGGATAGGTTGCCGCCACGCGGATAGGTTATTCGCTTGCGGATAGCTTAATAACCTATCCGCGTGCTCATAACCTATCCGTGTGCGAGCTGTCGGCCGCTGAGGTGGTGTCGGCAGTCGATGCTGCGTGCCGGTGAGGATGGCCCTCACCGGCAATTTGCCCAAAGTGCAGACCACCTCGGTCAAAATGCCTGTTTTGTGGCGTTTTTGTCGAGGTGGTCTGCACTTTGAGCGCAGCCACCCCGCGACAGTGCTACGCCGCTGGCTCCGTCGCCAACCACGCGTCGATGTCGGCCTTCCACGCCGCCTTGCGCGAGGCCGAGGCCAGCGACGCGTCGATAGAAGACCGCGCCAACGATGCCAGGGCCTCGTCGGACAGACCGAACACATCGCGCGCGACCTCGTACTGGGCGACCAGGCGCGAGCGGAAGAGCAGTGGGTCGTCGGCAGCCAGGGCAATGCGAGCCCCGGCCGACAGCAGCGTCGGCAGCGGCATCTGCGAAAAATCCGTGTACACGCCCAGGTGCACGTTCGACGTGGGGCATACCTCCAGGGCAATGCCCGCATCCACGACGGCACGCAGCAACGCAGGGTCCTCGCTGGTGCGCACCCCGTGCCCGAGGCGCGCGGGGGCCAACGTGGACACGACCTCGCGCACGGAGGACGGCCCCAGGAGCTCGCCGCCGTGTGGGACGCCCACGAGACCGGCGCGGCGCGCGATGCGGAACGCGGGACCAAACGAAGCCGTCGACCCCACGCGCTCGTCGTTCGACAGGCCAAAACCCACGACCTCGCCGGGGCCGTCGCCCGCGAATGACGCTGCCAGGCGTGCGAGAGTGCGCGCGTCCAACGGGTGCTTCATGCGCGATGCGGCGACGATGACGCCGATATCGACGCCGGTGTCGCGCGAGGCCGAGCGCGCCTCGTCGATGATAATTTCGAGGGCCGGGGTGATGCCGCCAACGTAGGGCGCGTAGCTGGTCGGGTCGGCCTGGATTTCCATGCGCACGGATCCTTCGGCAGCGTCGTCCTCGGCGGCCTCGCGGATGAGGCGGCGCATTGCGGCTTCGGAGCGCACGAGGTGGCGCGCGGAGTCGTAGGCGCGCTGGAAACGGAACCATCCGCGCCCGTCGGTTGGCATGGATGCGGCATCGATGTGCAGCAGGTGCGGGGGCAGGCGCACACCCTGGGCGCGCGCCATGTCGACCATGGTGGCGGGGCGCATGGCTCCCGTGAAGTGCAGGTGCAGGTGAGCTTTGGGCAGGGTCGTGAGATTTCGCCTGCCCGCAGGCGTGGGGCGCGGTGCCGTCAGGTTGGGGACAGCGGGTGCGTCCACGGCCTAGTGCTCCCCGAGCCAGATGATGATGTCGCGGATTAGGCCCGGACCCTCGGGTTCGTTGAGCAGCTCGTGGTACGCGCCGTCCACGATGCGCAGATGCACGTCCGCGTCGGGGTGGGCACCGCGTGCGGCCCGCACGAAGTCGCGTGATCCGCGCAGGTCCGCCAGGAGGTCGCCGGAGCCGTGCATGACCAGGGTTGGCGTGGTGAGGCGGTCGGCGCGTCGCAGCACTTCGTCGCCCTGCAGGATCATGGTTGCGCCCGTCAGGATCGGCACGCCACCCTTGTATGTGAGCGGATCCGCGTCGAAGTCGCGCTGGACCTGCGGGTCGCGAGACAGGGGAGAGACCTGCATCTCGGAGGCTCCCTTTGCGACGATGAGGCCGGGGCTGATTCTGGCGACCGGCAGGAGTCTGCGGGCGCGGGAGGGGGAGACGTGGGGGAGGGGTCGCAGCGCCGGCGCGGAGAGGACGGTGCCGCGCAGCCGCGTCGGGTCCAGGATCGTCGACGCGGCTGCGATGATGCCGCCCATTGAGTGTCCGAACAGGAACAGGTCGGGGGTGCGTGCGTGAGCGAGGGTCACCCGGCGCGCATCACCAAAGTCGCGGACGAGGGCACCCACGTCCACGCGGGCGCGGGGACCCTCGGAGGTCCCGTGGCCCGCGTGGTCGTAGTAGGCGACGTCGTATCCGGCGCGGGTGAGCGCGGAGCACAGGTGGACGTAGCGCCCGGAGTGCTCCGCGTACCCGTGAGAGAGGAGGACGGTCCCGCGGGGCGTCTCCTCATCTGTCCGTTCGAACGAGATATGCATCAGGCGAAGAGCTCCTGTACGCGGGTGATACCTTCGACGAGGTCGTCGTCGGACAGGGCGTAGGAGAAGCGCAGGAAGCCGGAGGGGCCGAAGGCCTCGCCGGGAACCGCCGCGACCTCGACCTCGTCGAGGATCAGGTCGGCGAGTTCGCCCGACGTGTTAGCGACGCGTCCGCGGATCTCGCGACCCAGCAGGCGCTCGACGGAGGGGTAGACGTAGAATGCGCCCTTGGGCGTGGGAACGTCGAAGCCGTCGATGTGGCGCAGCATGTCGACGATCGTGCGGCGGCGACGGTCGAAGGCGACGCGCATCTCGTTCACTGCATCCAGGGAACCCGAGACGGCGGCGCGCGCGGCCTCCTGGGCGATGTTGTTGACGTTGGAGGTCAGGTGCGACTGGAAGGACAGGGCAGCCTTGATGACGTCGGAGGGGCCGATCATCCAGCCCACTCGCCAGCCGGTCATTGCGTAGGTCTTGGCCACGCCGTTGAGGATGACGGCCTGGTTCGCGAGTTCGGGCACCAGCTTGACGATGTGCGCGGTCTGCGCGTTCTCATACAGCAGGTGCTCGTAGATTTCGTCGGAAATGACCCAGATGCCGTGCTCGAGCGCCCACTGGCCGATGGCAGTCAGCTCCTCGGGCGTGTAGACGCTGCCCGTCGGGTTCGACGGTGAGCACATGAGCAGCACCTTCGTGCGAGGGGTGCGCGCGGCCTCGAGCTGCTCGACGGTCACCTTGTAGTCCTGGTCGGCACCCGCGAATACCTCGACGGGGGTCGCGCCTGCGAGCTTGACGACCTCGGGGTAGGTGGTCCAGTAGGGGGTCGGCAGGATGGCTTCGTCGCCGGGACCCAGCAGTGCAGCGAAGGCCTGGAACACGGCCTGCTTGCCGCCGTTGGTGACGACGATGTCGGCGGGGGAGACCTCGTAACCGGAGTCACGCAGGGTCTTGGCGGCGATGGCTTCGCGCAGCGCGGGCAGGCCGGCTGCCGGCGTGTAGCGGTGCATCGCGGGGTTGCGCGCGGCCTTGACGGCGGCCTCGACAATGTAGTCGGGCGTGGCGAAGTCGGGTTCGCCGGCACCGAAGCCGATCACCGGGCGGCCGGCGGCCTTGAGGGCCTTGGCCTTCGCGTCCACGGCCAGGGTCGCGGACGGCGTGATGGCGTTGAAACGATCAGAGACACGGGTGCGAGGTGTATTGGTCACCCCTCCATGGTCCCACGTCATGCGCCTGAGCGGGTTGACACCCCTGCAATGCGCGCGTGGGCTACCTCTCATTTACGAGGCCTGGGCCGGAATTTCGGGGATTGTGCGGACTGGGGGTGGAACTCGGTTGGACAAAGTCGCATCACATCCACTAATGTTTCTCAGGCAGGTTTTCCTGCGTAGGGCAGTGGCGCAATTGGTAGCGCACCGGTCTCCAAAACCGGCGGTTGTGGGTTCGAGTCCCGCCTGCCCTGCGGATAAGGCTTTCATTTTCGCAGGAGGATTCCCATGGCCACAGAAAAAGCCTCGGACGTCGAATCCTTGCGCCGAGACCGTACGAAGGCGAGCGCCACTCGCAAGCGCGATGTCGCCGTTAAGGATAAGGCTAAGAAGCCCGGTTTCTTCGCAGGTATCTTCCTGTTCTTCAAGCAGGTCATCGATGAAATGAAGAAGGTGACCTACCCGACCGGATCGGAAACCTGGACATACTTCGTTGTTGTCGTTGTGTTTGTCGCCGCAATCATGCTTTTCGCTGGTCTCCTTGACTTCGGATTCGGTAAGCTAAGTGCATTGATCTTCGGCTGAGACCGACGAACCCGCCCGCAGAAACCTGCAGGCGGGTTTCTTTCACGGTCCGGCCCCATTCGCAGGAGGAGAAGTCGTGAGCGACGAACAGTACAGCGAGGACCGGGTCCTCGAGGAAACCCGGGAAAAGGTCGAGCGGGAGACCGCCGAAGCCCTGGCCGACGGAGCTGCTCAGGAAGTCGTCGACGAGGTGACCGAGGAGGTTGCCTCCGAGGAAGTCGCGTCCGAGGAAGCGGAAGAGGAAGAGGTCGCACCGGCCTCGCCCGAAGAGGAAGCGATCGCCAAGCTGCGCCGCAAGCTCTACATGTCCCCCGGCGACTGGTACGTTATCCACACCTACTCCGGCCATGAGCGCAAGGTGAAGGCGAACCTCGAGCAGCGCATCACCACGCAGAACATGGAAGACTACATCTTCGCCGTCGAGGTCCCGGACGAGTACGTCATGGAATACCGCGGCACCACGAAGAAGCGCGTGCGCCACGTGCGCATCCCCGGCTACGCGATCGTCTGCATGGACTTCAACGAGGCCTCGTACCGTGTCGTCAAGGAGACCCCCGCCGTCACCGGCTTCGTGGGCGACCAGCACAACCCCGTGCCGCTCTCGATCGACGAGGTTGTCATGCTCCTGACCCCCAACGTCCTCGAGGAAGCCGCCGAGGCCGCCAAGGATCAGCCCGCGCCCGTTCAGGCCGTCCAGACCCAGTTCGAGGTCGGCGAGATCGTCACCGTCACCGACGGCCCCTTCGAGACTATGTCGGCCACGATCTCCGAGATCATGCCCGAAACCCAGAAGCTCAAGGTGCTCGTCACCATCTTCGAGCGCGAAACCCCGCTCGAGCTCGGCTTCGACCAGGTGGAGAAGCTCGAGCAGTGATGTCACCCACCCGGACTTGGGGATAGGCCCGGGTTGGAGTTATCATACATATTCGTGTGCGTTGGGTGCACTGTGCCCACTGAGACCCAGTAGGCCCGCCTCTGACGCGCCGCCCTGGTCGGCACCCGTCGGCCAGAACTTCAGTAGAAAGACCCGCATTCATGGCAAAGAAGAAGAAGGTCACCGGCCTGATCAAGCTTCAGATCGCAGCCGGTGCAGCCACCCCCGCACCCCCCGTCGGCCCCGCACTGGGCCAGCACGGCGTGAACATCATCGAGTTTACCAAGGCGTACAACGCGGCCACCGAATCGCAGCGCGGAAGCATCATCCCCGTTGAGATCACCGTCTACGAGGACCGTACCTTCACGTTCGTCCTCAAGACCCCGCCCGCCGCTGAGCTCATCAAGAAGGCTGCTGGCGTCCAGAAGGGTTCCGGCACCCCGAACACCGCCAAGGTTGGTTCGATCACCATGGCTCAGGCTCGTGAGATCGGCGAGGCCAAGATGGCCGACCTGAACGCCAACGACGCTGATGCCGCCGCCAAGATCATCGCCGGTACCGCCCGCTCCATGGGCATCACCGTCGAGGACTGACACCAACTAACCTCCGTGGTAGGGCAGGCGCTGCCCGACACCCACGACTGCAAGGAGAAGAAGCAGAATGACCAAGCGCTCCAAGAGCTACCGCGCAGCGGCCGAGAAGGTCCACGCGGACGTGCTGTACACCCCCTTCGAGGCCATGAAGCTGGCCAAGGAGACCACCGTCACCAAGTTCGATTCGACCGTTGAGGTCGTTTTCCGACTCGGTGTCGACCCCCGCAAGGCGGACCAGATGGTCCGTGGCACCGTTTCCCTGCCGCACGGCACCGGCAAGACCGCCCGGGTCTTGGTCTTCGCCGTTGGTCCGCGCGCTCAGGAAGCGATCGACGCAGGTGCCGACGAGGTCGGTGGCGACGAACTCATCGAGAAGGTTGCCAAGGGCTACACCGACTTCGATGTCGCCGTTGCGACCCCCGACCTCATGGGCAAGGTTGGCCGCCTCGGCCGCGTTCTCGGCCCCCGTGGCCTCATGCCGAACCCCAAGACGGGCACCGTGACCATGGATGTCGCGAAGGCCATCAAGGAGATCAAGGGCGGTCGTATTGAGTTCCGCGTCGACAAGCACGCCAACCTGGCGTTCATCGTCGGCAAGGCCTCCTTCACTGCCGAGCAGCTGACCGAGAACTACGCCGCCGTCCTGGATGAGGTGCTGCGTCTCAAGCCGACCTCCGCCAAGGGCCGCTACCTGATCAAGGGTTCCGTCGCGACGACGATGGGTCCCGGCATCCCGCTGGATGTCACCAAGGTCAAGGACCTGCTCGAGAAGTGAGCCTCGCTCGCTGATTAAGCGTCCGGGTCCCCGCGCAGCACACGCTGCGCGGGGACCCGCTTTTTTGTGGCGGGGACTGGCGTTCGGTGCGCTGGCACATGCATGCGCAGATTAAGGGACGTAGGTCACACAATATAGGTCGCGGATAGGGTACCCTTAATTCGCTTCTATAAACCTACATTCGTAAAGGGTTACAAAATGCCTCAGGCTGCAGGGTTGGGCGTCACAAAAGCACGCTCGGCCGTCACGATCGGTGCTTTTACCGCCGTCTACTTCGTCCTCATGTGGTGCTCGGGGATGCTGGGCTTCTTCGGGCCAGCGTTCATGTTCGTCGGTTGGATCGTCGGACTGCTGCTCAACGGATCGGTCGTCATGCTGATGCTGGTGCGTTCGCGTATGTTCGGCACGCTCACGATCGCGGGCGGAGTTGTTGCCTTCCTGATGGTCGTGACCGGGCACGCGTGGGTGACCATTCCGGTTACCCTGATCCTCGGTTTCCTGGGTGATCTCATCGCCCGGGGTGGCGGTTACGTCAGTGCCCCTCGAAACATCGCCGCATACATGCTGTTCTCCTTGTGGATGATCGGTCCGCTTGCCCCCATTTTCTTCGCTCCGGATCCCTATTACGAGGACGTTGCGTCCCAGATGGGCCAGGACTACGCGGATGCTATGCGTGCGCTCTTTAGCCCCGCCGTTATCGGCGGTTGGGTTGTCGTCGCAATGATCGTCGCGTGCATCGGTGGACTCATCGGACGCTTCCTGCTGCGCAAGCACTTCGCGAAGGCCGGCGTTGCCTGAGATCTCGCTCGCCGAGGCCGCCCCAGACGAGGCGACGAGCAAGCTTGATCCGCGTACAAAACTTCTGGCCCTCCTCGTCTTCAACGCGCTCGTCATGCGCGCGAGCCCCACATCCACGCTGCTGGCTGTGCAGGTGCTCGCCGTCGCCGCCCTCGCGTGGGAGGTTGGCGGTCGGGCGGCGGTACGTACCGGGCTTGGGTGCCTCGTCTGCGACGCGTTGAGCCTCGGCTCGCCCCTCCTCGTCGCGTGGCTCGAGGGCATGGGGTTGCCGCGAGGCGTGGTCCTTGTGATTGGCACGTGCAGTGCGATCGCATTCTGGTTCGCGCGGTTCTTCGCGGGATTCGGCATCGCCCTCTACGTGTACCGCACGACGAGAATTGGCCAGATGAAGGCAGCCCTGTGTGCCGTTCACTTGCCGCGTGTTTTCGTCGATGCCCTCGTTGTCGCGTTTCGTGTCCTCCCGACGGTGGGTGCCGAGGCGGTCGCCATCCGCGAGGCGATGGAGATGCGTGGCGTTGACCTCGGGATTCGCGGCATCATACGGCACCCCCTCGTGATCGCCGAGCGTTTCCTGGTCCCGCTGCTGTCGTCTATCGCGCGCGTGGCCGACGACCTGGCTGCTTCGAGCGTTGTCCGAGGCCTGGGTGGCCCCACGCGTCCCACCTCGCTGACGCGTCTGCGCACCACCGTCTGGGATGTGGTCGCCCTCGCGTGTGTGGCCGGAGTCATCGCCATCGAGATCTGTGCACACCTGGGAGTCCTGCCGTGATTGATGTTGAATCCCTGTCGTTCTCCTACGTCAGTGAGCTGATGGGAGATCGTGTTGAGGCCCTACGTGGGGTCGATGTGTCTGCCCGTCCGGGCACTCTCACCCTCGTGTGCGGGTCCTCCGGCTGTGGGAAGTCGACGCTCATGCGGGCGCTGACCGGCCTCGTCCCACAGATGACTCCGGGGCAGCTGGAAGGCGCGGTGCGGATTGATGGTCGCGACCTCGCCGAGGTCCCCCTGACCGAGGTCGGTCACCTGTGCTCATCCGTCTTCCAGAATCCGCGCACCCAGTTTTTCTGCGACACCGTCGCCGAGGAGCTGGTCTTTTGCGGGGAAAACTACGGTTGCGACCGAGAAACCCTGATCGAGAACAGTGAGCGCGCCGCCGAACTCATAGGCATCACCCATCTCATGGACCGTAAGCTGTCGACTTTATCGGGCGGGCAGCTCCAGAAGGTGGCGCTCGCCTGCGCGCTGTCGTCGGGTGCCCCGGTCCTCCTCGCCGACGAACCGACCTCGAACCTGGACCCCGACGCTATCGCCGACGTGCGTCGCGCTCTCACAGTTCTCAAAGAGCAGGGGATGACGATCGTCGTCGTCGAGCACCGCCTCCACTTCCTGCGGGGGCTTGCTGACCAGGTTCTCCTCATGGAGGACGGAGAGGTCACGCGTGCGTGGAGTGGTGAGGAGTTCTATGCGATGGATGACGCGCAGCGACAGTCGCTCGGACTGCGTTCCCTCGTGGATCCCGGTCCTCCCGAGGCCTGGGTGCCCTCGCGGGACTCCGAGAATGAGTCCTCGCCTGATGGGGGAGTGCGCCTGTCCTGCCGGGATCTGAGTTTCTCCTACGGGAAAACTCCCGTGTTCGAAGGGTTTAGCGCCGACTTTCCTGCCGGGCAGATCACCTGTATCGCGGGAGTGAACGGCGTCGGAAAAACGACTCTCGTGCGCGTGCTATGCGGTCTGGCTGCTCCCAGTTCCGGAACGATCACCCTGGACGGACAGGCGACGAGTCGACGGCAGCGACGGGCCGCGTGTGCGCTCGTCATGCAGGACACCGGGCGGCAGCTGTTCTCCGACACGTTAGCGGGTGAACTGACGATCGGGGCGTCGCGGGCCAGCGGCGAGGCCGGGGAGAAGCTTTTGGCTGACTTCGACCTCGCTCACCTGGGGGACCGCCATCCCCTCAGCCTGTCGGGAGGACAGAAGCAACGCCTCGTCATCGCAGCTGCGCGAGCCACTGGGCGCCGAATCGTCATCCTCGACGAACCCACGTCGGGAATCGATGCCCGGCACCTTGACTCAATTACCGCGACCCTGCGCCGCATTGCGAACGAAGGAGCGGCCGTCATCGTCGTCACCCACGACGGCGAGTTCGCTTCTGCCTGCGCGGACCAACTCATCACACTGACGCAGACGGGCACCAAGCGTGCGCGCGAAGGAGAACCCCAATGACCGATACCGACGAGCGCGAGGACGCCACTGCCTCGGCCCCGAGTGCCCCACTCACTGACGATAAGCAGAGCGACGATCCGCGTGCCGCTCACCTGGCGGGCCAACGCGCCTTCAAAGAACTGACCGCCCCCATCCGTGGGTCCATGATGGTCGCCCGAGTGCTCGGGTTCCTCTACGGCGCGCTCGCGGTCGCCCCCTACGTCGTCCTCGTCCAGCTGGGGGAGGTGCTGCTGGCTGCGGCTCGATCAGGTGTCCTGCCCGACCGAGGGGAGGTGATGATGCTGCTCATGTGGCTGACAGGCGCCTTCGGCCTTCGATACGGTATCTACTTCGTCGCGCTGACCGTCACCCACTTCGCGGACGTGCGTTTCGGACACATCGTGCGCTCGCGCATGGTGGGTGTCCTCTCCGCAGCGCCCCTCGCCTGGTTCACATCCACGAACTCGGGGGCCGTGCGCAAGGCCATCCAGGACGACACACACGATGTACACACCGTTATCGCCCATGCGCCCGTCGAATCCGCAGCCGCCGTCAGCGCACCCCTGTCCTTGCTCATCTATTCCTTCGTCGTCGACTGGCGGCTCGGGCTTCTCTCGATTGCCACGCTGCCCATCTACGGGCTCCTCAACGCGTGGATGATGCGAGACATGGGGGAGAAGACCGCGCAGATGGACCGACACCTGACGCGCGTCTCATCGACGATGGTCGAATTTGTGTCCGGAATCAGCGTGGTGAAGGCTTTTGGGACCGTCGGGCGTTCACACGAGCGATTCACTCGGGCGGCCGAGGACTTCTCGCGCTTCTATCGCGACTGGTGCGGTCCGCTGCTGAAAGGCTCCGCGCTCGGGCAGGCCAGCGTGTCTCCCTCGTTGATCTTGCTCATCTCGACCGCGGGAGGCGCAGCGTTCGCGGCCGCCGGGATCGTGAGCCCGGTCCAGGTCATCACCTGCGCGCTCATTGCCCTCGTCATCCCGGCTGCCATCGAGGTGCTGGGGACGACTGCCTGGTCCTACCAGATCGCGGGGGCGGCCGCGCTGCGGATCGTGGATCTGCTCTCTGTTGATCCATTGCCCGCCGAGGGGCATTCCGTGCCAGATGGATCGGATGTTGAGATTGACGGTGTGTCCTTCTCCTACGGGACGACCCTCGCGCTTGACGATGTGAGCCTGACGATCCCCGAGGGCACGGTGACCGCACTCGTTGGTTCCTCCGGCTCGGGTAAGTCGACGCTCGCGACGCTGGTCGCGCGTTTCGCCGACCCGGACCGTGGAAGCGTACGCATCGGAGGGGTCGACGTGCGCGATATCGCCCCCGACGTTCTCTACCGCCACGTCTCCTTCGTCCTCCAGGACCCCCAGCTCCTCGATATCTCCGTGCGTGACAACATCGCGCTCGGAGTCCCGGACGCCAGCGATGAAGCGGTGTGGGCTGCTGCTGGGTCCGCTTGCATCGATGACTACCTGCGTTCCCTACCCCGAGGCCTCGACAGCGTCATCGGGGAGGATGCGCATCCCTCGGGTGGTCAGGCACAACGCATCGCGATCGCGCGCGCCCTCCTCGTCGATGCCCCCATCCTCGTCCTCGACGAAGCCACCGCCTTCACCGACCCGGAAGCCGAGGCCGATATTCAGCAGGCCCTTACCCGCCTCGTGCAGGGAAAGACAGTCCTGGTGATCGCGCACCGCACAGCATCCATCGTCGGCGTCGACCAGATCGCCATCCTCGACGCTGGTCGTCTCATCGCGCTGGGCACACCCGACCAACTCGCCGATCATCCCTACATGCGTCGCATGAGCGCACCCGCGAAAGGACACTGACATGCTCGACCTCATCTCCCGGCTGCGCGAACCCCTCTCCGAGCAGGGACGAGCCGACTTCGCCCGGGCGACCGTCCTGTCCTGCATCGTCGGTGTCGTGCGCGGAATCTCGCTCATCGCGTTCATTCCGGCCGCGCTCGCCCTGACCTCGGGTCACAGCGCCTGGGGGATGCCTCTGAGCGCGTGGCTCGTGGTGCTGGCTGGATGCGCGCTCGCCTCATTTGTCGTCGAGTACCTGCTCGCTATGCGTTCATACTCGGTGGCCTTTGACTTCCTGTCGAACATGCACCGCGCGATCGGCGACAAGGTGGCGTCCCTGCCGCTCGGGTCCTTCCGCGCAGACACGGCCGGAAAGACGTCGCGCCTCGTCTCGCGTGAGCTCATGGTTCTGGGTGAGATCTTCGCGCACATGTACTCGCCCCTCATCGCCGCCATCGTCACCTCGGCGACGATGCTCGTCGGCATTACCGTGTTTTCACCGGTCCTCGGGCTGGTGTGCGTGGCCGCGATCCCGGTCGTCGGCGGGGGAGTGTGGGTGGCGCGCCGCTGCCTGCAGTCGGGGGCCGCCCTGAAAGAGCCGCCCGCCCGCGAGCTGTCCCACCGCATCGTCGAATACGCGACCAAGCAGGGGGCGCTGCGAGCCTGCGGGCGCTCCGCCTCCTACGAACCCCTCCTGCGAGCCGAGGATGCGTACGGGGTGGCGGCGCGGCGTTCTCTCATGCGGGAAACCGTCGGCCAGATCGTCAACGGCATGGCCGCCCAGGTCGTCATCGTAACGCTCATCTGCGCGATCGGGTGGCTCGCGGTCGGGGAACAGGTCGGCCCCGTGGCTGCGATCGTCGCGATCGGGCTGCTTCTGCGTTTCACGCAGATCCTCGTCGACATCGGGACGCTCACCTCAGCCTTCGAGACGCGTCGACCGGTCCTCGACCTCAGTCACGAGATCCTCTCCGCCTCAGAACTGCCCGCCCCCAAGGGCGTGCGACGCACGGACGAGGCTTCGGCCTCGTCGGGCGCATCCGTGGCCCTCGAGGACGTGTCCTTCTCCTACGAGGCCGACCACCCGGTCCTGCAAGGCGTGTCCTTCTGTGTCGAACCCGGAACCATGACGGCGATCGTCGGTCCCTCGGGCTGTGGCAAAACCACCATCGCGCGCCTCGTCGCACGCTTCTACGATGTGGACGCGGGATGCGTTCGAGTGGGTGACGCAGACGTGCGCGACTGGGACACCACTGACCTCATGGCGCAGCTATCTCTCGTCTTCCAGGACGTCTACCTCTTCGACGACACCCTGGAAGCTAATGTGCGCGTCGGAAACCCCGACGCGAGCCGCGCAGATATCGAGGAAGCGGCTCGCCTGAGCGGAGTCGACGAGATCATCGAACGCCTGCCGCACGGCTGGGACACCCCCGTCGGCGAGGGCGGGCGCGCGTTGTCCGGAGGAGAACGCCAGCGCGTTTCCATCGCCCGCGCGCTCCTGAAGGCCGCGCCCATCGTCCTCTTCGACGAGGCCACGAGCGCCCTTGACCCCGAAAACGAATCGCGCATCACCGACGCCATGGCCGCCCTGCGGCGCGACGCGACCCTCATCGTCATCGCCCACAAGCTCGACACAATCACGGCAGCCGACCAGATCGTCGTCCTCGACGAGGGCGGCTGCGTCGCCCAGATTGGTACGCACGCAGAGCTCTACTCGCAGGCGGACGGCCAGTACCGGGCCTTCTGGGACGCGCGCTCGCGGGCAGCGGGGTGGAAGCTCGTCTGACGGCTCTCACGCCGCGAGGCCGGGCCCCCAATGCGCATCTCCGGACGGCGAACACCGTTTCGTGTGTCGGATACCAGGCGCTCCACCCAGAGTCAAGCCGGACGCATCCTTCCCGGATACCCCGCAAACCAGCCCCGACCTCGCGCATCCTCTGATGCACCCATCGCAGGTGTGCGCGGTCGACCCCGGCCTCGTCTGTGAAACGCGCCGCCATGCTTGCACGCAGGTAACCGCCCTGTTAAGCTGATCCGTGCCGAAGACCGTTGGTGTCCACGCTAGTGGAGAAAAATCCAACGCAGGTGAGTGAGCCGCCCCGCGCGGCATTCGAGCATGTGCCCGACACGAACCTGCGTGTCGGGTTTTTTCTTACCTGCGGTCACGTATCTGGAAGGAGGACCATGGCGAAGTCCGACAAGGTGGCAGCAGTTGCCGAGCTCGTGGAGCGCTTCCGCGCAGCCGACGCTGTCCTGCTGACCGAGTACCGCGGCCTGACCGTCGGCCAGCTGAAGCAGCTGCGTCGCGGCCTGGGCGAGAACGCGACCTACGCCGTGGCAAAGAACACGCTGGCGCGCCTGGCGGCCAAGGAGGTCGGCCTCGACTTCCTGGCTGAGGACCTTAAGGGTCCCACGGCCATCGCTTTCGTCTCCGGCGAGCCCGTTGAGGCCGCCAAGACCCTGCGTGATTTTGCTAAGGAAAACCCCGCCCTCGTGCTGAAGTCCGGCTCGATGGACGGCGCTCCCCTGAGCGCCGAGGGTGTCAAGAAGCTCGCCGATCTCGAGTCCCGCGAGGTCCTGCTGGCCAAGGCCGCAGGCGTCCTCAAGGCGAAGATCGGTCAGGCGGCGTTCGCATTCAACGCTCTGCCCGTCAAGGCAGTGCGCACCATCGATGCTCTGCGCGAAAAGCAGAGCGAGGCGGCCTGACGAGACAGGCCATGTTTCACGCCGCCACCGGCTGCGTGAAACAAACCAACAATCTGCACTCGTGCAGGCCAATTAGGAAGGATGCCACTCATGGCTAAGCTCTCCAATGACGAGCTCATCGCAGCTTTCAAGGAAATGACCCTCATCGAGCTCTCCGACTTCGTGAAGCTCTTCGAGGAGACCTTCGACGTTGAGGCCGCTGCCCCCGCAGCCGTCGCCGTTGCCGCTCCGGCCGCCGACGCCCCCGCCGAGGAAGAGAAGGACGAGTTCGAGGTCGTCCTCGAGTCCGCCGGTGACAAGAAGATCGCCGTCGTCAAGGTCGTCAAGAACCTGGCCGGCCTGGGCCTCAAGGAAGCCAAGGACCTGGTTGACTCCGCGCCCTCCACCATCTTCCCCTCCGCGAAGAAGGAAGACGCCGAGAAGGCCAAGGCTGAGATCGAAGAGGCCGGCGGCAAGGTCACCCTTAAGTGACTTTCCCCGTCTGACTCGTTCAGACTTTTTCGCCCGACTGGGTGGGCTGACCCCGTCCCGCATCTGCGGGGCGGGGTTTCCGCGTGTCTGGCGCTCGTTACTTGTAGCACCGCTGGTGTTCTGGGCGCCGCTTCGTGTGTGTTTGAGCCCGGCTGCTTGGTGCACCCGTGGGCGGCGGCCCGCCCGCGAGCCGTCCGCGCCGCGAGCTTCGCTCGGCGCTGCTCGTTGTTGCTTGTAGCGCCGCTGGTGTTCCGGGCGCCGTCGGGCCCGGCCGCCCGCGAGATCGCCACACGCGAGCCTGACGGCTCGGAGTGGTCGATCTCGAAGCCCGCCCGTGCCCTCCGGACCCTCCGGTATCCTCCACGCTGGCGGTGCTATCGGGATTTTTGATTGTGCTTGTCGCTCGCGGGTATTGCACTGGATAGGTGGGTATCGCACGATGCGGGGTGGCATTGCACTGCTCCGCTGCTAGTGCATCGCATGCGGAAGTAGTGCAACGGTTT
>NZ_CAJPJE010000009.1:0-68360 GCF_905369875.1 Actinomyces sp. ICM47 | reverse complement strand
CAGAGCAGAAAAGGTACCATTACCCATGTCGGGGCCTCCCAGCGTTTGAAGTGTCGCAACCTCAATCATCGGGCAGGCCCCGACCCCATGCCAACACCACCCCCCACACCCCAAAATGCGAAGAGCCAGTTAACTTCCTGTCTGCGAAAGGTGTCAACAATGTCAAACCCTCACTACGGCGGCCAGTTCGGTCATCCAGGGAACACCGGCCAGTTCCAGGGCCAAGTTCCCCAGCCCAGTCAGCAATTCCAGGGTCAGATGCCCCAGCAGACGGG
Organism: Actinomyces sp. ICM47; assembly: GCF_905369875.1. Classification (NCBI taxonomy): domain Bacteria; kingdom Bacillati; phylum Actinomycetota; class Actinomycetes; order Actinomycetales; family Actinomycetaceae; genus Actinomyces; species Actinomyces sp. ICM47. Next base: position 68,085 of record NZ_CAJPJE010000009.1, on the reverse strand, counting down.
TTTCAACGGCCAGATGCCCGGCCAGATGCCCCAGGCTCCCCGCAAGAAGAACAACAAGGCGACGGCGTTGATCGCCGTGATCGTTGCCGCAGTCCTGGTCATCATTGGCGGCGGCGCGTTCGCCCTCACCCGCTCGCTCTCCGCGTCTGGCGGTTTCGCCAGCCCCAACGCGCTGGCCAACTCCATTAATTCGGCGTTCGGCTCCAATAAACTGACGTCGCTGGCCACGGCCCTGTCGCCCTCGGAGTTGAAGGCAGCAACGACCTGGCAGAAGGATTACAAGGCCAACGGCAAGGCCGACTGGTCGAAGCTGGTGAGTCCCGAGACTTTGGCCGACTACATCGGCCAGATCGACCTCAGCAAGTCCACCATCGAGTATACGGTCGACGAGAAGTCGGAGAACCTGAGCCTCATCACGATCACGAAGTGGGAAGGCGAGGTCACCATCAAGCCGGAACTCGTCGATAAGATTCGTCAGAACTACGAGAAGGCCAAGGGCGAGAAGCTCACGGCAAACGAATCCTCGATGCTCGACGACATGAAGTCCTCGCTCTCGAAGGAATCCACGTTTAGTGGCAACATCCTGGGTCAGCTCGATCTGGACACGCTGACGATCGTGTCCGTGAAGGAAAATGGCAAGTGGTACATCTCCCCGGCGATGACGATGGCCGAACAGATGTACCCGACCAGCTCCATCCGTCCCAACTACGACGCTGACTTCACCGATGTGAAGGGGGCTTCCTCCGCCGAGGAGGCCGTCTCTGGCCTGGTTGACGCCCTGCGTAACGGCGCTCGCATGGGTGACAAGGACTTCTACCGCTACCTTGACCTGCCCGAGCGCCGCATTGCCGCGGTCTACGGAGGCGCTGGCTCCGGCTCGGACACGAACATCGGCGCAGGTATTCAGGTGCACTGGGGTCTGACCTCCACGACGGTCACCGACGGCGCGATCGTCGGCTTCGGTACGACGTCCATCACCTTCGACGGCGACTACAAGGTCGATTTCAACAACGACACGGTTACCGTCAGTTTCCCCGATTTCAGCTCCAGCTACGGCTCGTCCAACAAGAACACGAGCAGCCAGTCTCAGAACCTGACTGTTCGCTTCACGGAGGGTCTGGTCAACCCCGAGTGCCTCGGTGTGTTCACGGTGAAGGACAAGACCGGCTGGCACGTGTCCTTCATTCGAACTGCGGGCAACCTGAACCTGCTGGAAGCGACTGATGACGCGGTCAACCAGGCCGTCGATGGCATGAGCAGCTCCTTCGGCTATGGTTCCGACGTCTCGGCTGACGAAATGCGCGACATGGCAACGACCAACAAGCCGGTCGGCGCGATGCTTGTCATCGCGTGGAACTTCATGAAGAGTTTCAACTGACGTTTGCACGCGCGCGAGGGGGCGGGAATCCGACAGGGTTCCCGCCCCCTCGCCCATCCACGGCACAGACGCCGCGGCGCGGTTGGCTACTCGGGCTGAGCCGCAGCGGCAGCCTGCGCGGCGGCCGGAGCTGCAGCGGCGATGGCCTCCAGCTCCGCCTCCCCGTGAGCGCCGGACACGAACCACACCTCGTACACCGAGGGCGGCAGGGCCACGCCCGAGGACAGGAAGGAGTGGAAGAAGGGAGCGTAACGCCACGCCTCCTGGGCGCGCGCCTGGTCGTAGTCGTACACGCCCGAGGCAGCCGCGGCCTCGCCAAACATGACGGAGAACAGGGACCCCGTGCACTGGACGCGGTGGGCGACACCGGCAGCGCTGAGCGCGTCCGACACGATCATGCTGATTTCCTGCGCCGAGGCGTTGACGCGGTCGTACACGCTCTGATCGGCCAGTTCGAGGGTGCGCAGGCCAGCGGCCGTGGCCAGGGGATTGCCCGACAGCGTGCCAGCCTGGTAGACGGGGCCCAGGGGGGCCAGCAGGTCCATGACGTCCGCGCGTCCGGCAACGGCGGCCAGGGGCATGCCGCCGCCCACAACCTTGCCGAAGGTCACGAGGTCGGGCACCCAGTCGGCACGCTCAACGGAGGAGGCGTCGACGAAACCAGCGCCGTAGCCGCCCGCGGGCGCGCCATCGACCCACCCGGCCACGGCCTCGAGGCCCCACCAGCCGGCGGGGTCGACGCGGAAGCCGGTGAGGACCTCGTCGAGGATCATGAGCGCACCGTGCGCGGTGCACAGGCGGCGAATCTCGCGGTTCCACCCGGGGTGGGGAGGGACCGTGCCCATGTTGGCGGGGGCACCCTCGAAGATGACGGCGGCGATACTTTCACCCGCCTGCTCGAAGCACGCGCGCAGGGCATCAACGTCGTTGTAGGGCAGGACGATCGTCTGCGCGGTGATGGCCTCGGGGACGCCCGCGGAACCGGGCAGGCCGCCGGTGGCGACGCCCGAGCCGGCGGCGGCGAGCAGGCCGTCGGAATGACCGTGGTAATTGCCGGCGAATTTCACGATGAGGTCGCGCCCCGTGGCACCGCGCGCCAGGCGGATCGCCGTCATCGTCGCCTCGGTGCCCGTCGACACGAAGCGGACGCGCTGCGCGAAGGGCACGCGCTCGCGCACGGCGGCGGCCAGCAGCGTCTCAGTTTCGGTGGGGGCACCGAAAGACAGGCCGCGCGAGGCGGCCTCCTGGACGGCGGCGACCACCTCGGGGTGCGCGTGGCCGAGCAACGCCGGGCCCCACGACCCGACCAGGTCCACGTAGGAGCGTCCCTCAACGTCGGTGACGCGCGCGCCGCTCGCGCTTGCGATGAAGCGCGGGGTGCCGCCAACACCGCCGAAGGCGCGCACGGGCGAGTCAACGCCGCCGGGAATCACGGATTTTGCTTGGGAGAATGCGGTTTCGTTAGTGGTCATAGCTACCTCCATCAGGAGTAAGAGGAAACAGGAGCACGGGGATGCGCGCTCAGCGGACCCGGCGGGCGACCTCGAGGGCCCAGTAGGTGAGGACAGAATCCGCACCCGCGCGGAAAATGCCGGTGAGGGATTCGTCGATGACGCGCGTGCGGTCGATCCACCCGTTGGCGGCGGCGGCCTCAACCATCGAGTACTCGCCGGACACCTGGTAGGCGGCGACGGGAATATCGGAGGCAGCGGCCACGTCGGCCAGCACGTCCAGGTAGGGTCCGGCGGGCTTGACCATGAGCATGTCGGCGCCCTCGGCCGCGTCGAGCAGCGCCTCGAAGAGGCCTTCACGTCGGTTGGCGGGGTCCTGCTGGTAGGTGCGTCGGTCGCCCTTGAGCGTGGATCCGACGGCCTCGCGGAAGGGCCCGAAGTAGGCGGACGCGTACTTCGCGGAGTAGGCGAGGACGGCGACGTCCGCGTGTCCCGCCTGGTCGAGGGCGGCGCGGATCGCGGCAACCTGGCCGTCCATCATGCCCGAGGGCGACACCATGTGTGCACCCGCGCGCGCCTGGGAAATCGCCATCGCCTGGTAGAGCGGTAGGGTCGCGTCGTTGTCGACGCCGCCTTCGGCATCGAGGAGGCCGCAGTGCCCGTGATCGGTGAACTCATCCAGGCAGGTGTCCGCGCACACGACCAGGGCGTCTCCGACCTCCGCGCGCACGGCGGCGAGGCCACGGTTGAGGATCCCGTCCTCCGCCCACGCCTGGGAGCCGATCGCGTCGCGGTGGGCGGGTACGCCGAACAGGTCGATGGCGCCCACGCCGGCTTCAGCGGCCTCGGCGGCGGCCCGGCGCAGCGAGTCGATCGTGTGCTGATACTGGCCGGGCATGGCCGCGATCTCGCGGGGTTCGTCGATGTCGTCGCGCACGAAGACGGGCCAGATGAGCTTGGCCGGGTCAACGTAGGTTTCGCGCACGAGGGCACGCATCGCGGGGGTCGAACGCAGGCGGCGCGGGCGGATCGTCGGGATCGGGGCGCAGTCCACCCCGGCCTCGGCGAGGTAGGAGGTAACGGATTCGGGGACGGTAGTCATGAGTTTCTTTCTTCAGGTGCGTCGGCTTGGGCGGGGCGGGTGAGGGCGTCGACGAGGGCGCAGACGATGGCTTCGGGTGTGGGGGACGAGGCCTGGGCTGCGACCGCGATCCCCTGACGCCTGGCGGTGGCGGCGGTGGGCGCGCCGATGGTCACAACCCGGGTTGAGGGGGGCGGCAGGCCGAGGAGCGGGGGGAGGGCGCGCGCCTGGGAGGATGCAGTGAGCACCGCGCCGTCGTAGTACCCCGCGCGGAAATTCTCCGCGATATCTGCGTCAATATCACCGGCGCCCGCGGGGAGAGTGGTGTAGGCGTCGACGGCCTCGACGCTCCAACCGAGGGCGCGTAGCCCTTCCGGCAGCGTATCGGGGGCGAGCGCCGACCGGGGGATGAGGATCGGGCGCGCGCCAGAGTCCGGGGCTGGGAAGTACTGAAGCAGTTCGGCGGCAGACCCGCCACCGGTCAGGTCGGCGCTGACTCCCGCGTGGTCGCTGATCCATCGGGCCGTGACCTCTCCGACGGCGGCGAGGCGTGTGCCGAGCGAGCGCGCCCGTGGAAGGGCGTCCGCAACGGCACGCGCGGACCTCCAGGAGGAGAATACGACCCACGCGTACTCCCCGTCGACAAGGCGGTCACGGGCCGCGTCGAGCTGCGCGGAGTCCAGCGGCGTCGACACGGTGAGGGCGAGAGCATCCACCCGCGCCCCGGCAAGGCGCAGGGCGCGCGCGATGGCGTCATCGGGTTTGACTCGGGTCAGGAGGATTCGCCGCCCGCTCAGGGGCGCTCTCACGAAGGGTTCGTTCACAATGGTTGCCTCGGCGCTTTCGTCGCCCCCAGGTCGGTGACCTCGGCGGCACCTCGCTGGAGCAGCTGGCGCGCCACGTCGGCTCCGAGCCGGGCCGCCTCGCCCAGGGTGGCCTCGCCAGGCGCAGCCTCGCCGCGACCAACCGTGCCCGTGAGCGCTAACGCGCCGCTCGCCTCGACCCGCTCGCACCCGTCGACGCTCATCACGCGCGCGTCGAGCAGGAGGGCCGAGGAGGCCTCGTCCACGCGGGCGAAGGCGCCCACGGGTGCTGCACACCCCGCTCCGAGGGAGGACAAAACAGCGCGCTCGGCGCTGGCCGCGAGGGCGGCCGGCCGGTGGTTGAGGGAGTCCAGGAGGGTGCGCAGGAGCGGGTCCGGCTCGTCGCGCGTTTCGATAGCGAGGGCGCCCTGTGAGGGGGCGGGCATCATGACGGTGGGGTCGAGCACGTCGGTGGCGTAAGCGTCGAGGCCGATGCGCCGCAGCCCGGAGAGGGCGAGGACGACCGCGTCGAGGCGATCACCCGTGCCGAGTGCGGAGGGCGCGGTGCCCGCATCGGCGCCCAGGTCGATGCCGCGCACGCGCGAGAGCCGCGTGGGAACGTTGCCGCGCAGGTCGCACACGCGCAGGTCGGGGCGCGCGGCGAGCACCTGGGCGGCGCGCCTGGGCGATCCCGTGCCGACGAGCGCGCCCTCCGGCAGGGACGCCAGGGTCGCCCCATCGGCAGCGCACAGGGCGTCGCGGGGGTCTTCACGCTGCGGGACGGCCGCGATGCGCAGCCCCGGCGTGGGGGCAGTGGGCAGGTCCTTGAAGGAGTGGACGGCCAGGTCACACTCCCCCTGGAGGAGGGCAAGCCGCAGCTGCGCCGCGAAGACACCGACGCCGCCGAGCGCGGCTAGAGGTGCCGCGGAGACGTCGCCGTGCGTGCGCACGACCTCCAGCCCGACGCGCACGTCCTCGCCGAGGCGAGCCCCAACCTCCTCGATTGCCCGCGCAACGGTGGTGGATTGGGCAAGCGCCAGGCGCGAACCCCTGGTTCCCAGAAGGAATGTCCGCGTGGTCATAGCAGTCCTTTCGCGCCCGCGCGGGCGTGGGTGACGACGGATGCGATGCCGGTTCCGGCAACCCAGGCACCCGTGAGCGCCACGCCGCCCAGGGACCGCACCTGTTCGTCAAGCGCGGCGACGCGGCCGCGATACTCGGGAGGCAGGGGTGGGAGCGTGCCGTTCCAGCGGGCGAGCAGGTAATCGGTGACGGCCTCCGGGGCGATGGCCACGCCGGTGAGCGCACGGATGTCGCGCAACGCGCCTTCGACGGTGACGTCGGGTTCGGCCTCGCCGAGGCGCCCGTAGGACAGGCGCAACAGGTGAGTGTGGGGCGCACACTGGTCGGCAAGCCACGGCCACTTGACATTGAGGTGGGACAGGGCCTTGGCCGCCACGGGCCGCTCGTCGGCGGGGGCGGGCGCGACCAGGAGGCCCTGGGAGACGGGCGCGTCATCCAGCTCGGGGGCGCGTACAGCCAGGGTGAGGCGCGCGATGGGCGCTCCCTCGGGAACGCTCACATCGGGCACGAGGCCTGGGATGCGCGCCTCGGTCACCAGGCGCAGGGCGGCGCTGGCACTACAGGCGAGGACGAGGCGCTGCGTCGTAACGCTCACGCCCGGGCCGGCCGGCACGGGTTCGGCTCCGGGAGTCGGCCCGGGCTTGGTCGGCCCGCACTCGAGGACCCATCCCGAGGCCTCGCGAGCCATCGCAAACGCACCCGTGCGAGTCAGGACTGTTCCCCCGGCCTCCTCGATGGCGGCCCGCAGCGCGTCAACGAAGACGAACATGCCTCCTTCGACGCAGGCTTCGGGGGTGCGGCGCGATCCCGCGGCGGCCAGGCGCGCGGCGACCGCAGCGGCCAGGGACCCGTGACGGGCAGTCTCCGCGCGCAGCCCGGGCGCGACCGTGTCGGTCGCCAGCATGGTGGGGTCAGCGGTGTAGATGCCCGCGACGATGGGACGCACCGAGCGCTCCAGCACGGCCTGCCCCATGCGCGCGGTCACGAAACCGGCCAGGGTATCCCCGGCCTCGTCCATGCCGACGCCGCCGCCCATCGACTGATCCTTCAGCGCCCGGCGCACCCCGGCCTCGCCGAGCACGCGGGCGCAGTCGGGTGCGTCCGGGTGGGCCGGGATACCGAGGAACGAGTCGCGCAGGAAGGGGCGCAGCTCCCAGCCGCCGCGCAGGGCAGGGGCGTACAGGCGGGCACCCGAGCCGGCAGGTTCGACCGAGGTCAGCCCCAGGGCCTCCACGATCGACGAGGTGTCGGTGCCGCGTACCACGTACGTTTCCGCGCCGAGGTCCACATCCACGTCGCCGACCGTGCCTCGGGCGATGAGGCCACCCAAATAGCCGCGCGCCTCGATCAGGAGGGGGCGCACGCCCGCGCGGGCCAGTTCCCACGCACTCACGAGGCCGGCGATGCCTCCGCCGACGACGACCACGCCGGGGTGGGCGGGAATAGCTTCCAGGGGGTTCATCGGGAGCCTCCCAGGTCGTGGACCAGCTCGACGATGCGCGTCAGAACGTCGGGGTCGGTCGTGGGCGGCACGCCGTGCCCGAGGTTAAAGACGTGACCGGGGGCGGAGCGCCCCGCGTCGAGAATATCTCGAACAGCCTGTTCGATAACAGGCCACGGGGCCTGCAAAAGAGCAGGGTCCAAGTTTCCCTGCACGACCTTTCCGGGCACCTGGGCAATGGCCCACGACAGGTCCGTCTTCCAGTCGACACCCACGCAGTTCGCGCCAACCTCGGCCATGTCGGCCAGGATCGGGGCGCTGCCCGTCCCGAAGTGGATGAGCGGGGCGCGCTCGCCGGTCACGGGACTGACGGCACCGGCGACGCGCTGCACGACCATGCGCGAGTACGGTGCGACGGACTCGCGATAGGTACGAGGCGAGATGGACCCCACCCACGAGTCGAAGAGCTGCGCAGCACTGGCCCCGACCTCGATCTGAGAGGTGATGAAGTCGGCGCTCACGCGCGCGCACCAGCTCATGAGCGCGTCCCACGCGCCCGGGTCGGATGCGGCAAGAGCCCGCGCGGCCATGTGATCGCGGGAAGGACGCCCCTCAACCATGTACGCGGCCAGAGTGAAGGGGGCACCACCGAATCCGATGAGCGGCGTGGATCCCAGCTCGCGCACCGCCGTCGCGACACCATCGCGCACGCACTGGGCGCCCTCGGCGCAGTCTCGCGCGCGCCCAGCGGAGTCGGTCCAAGACCCCTCGCCGTAGCGATGACTCAGTAGTTCGTCGATGCTCTCGCGCGTGCGATAGGGATGATCGAGGACCGGGCCCACACCCGGCTCAATCTCGACGCCCACACCGGCCAGGCGCAGGGGGACCATGATGTCCGAAAAGAAAATGCCCGCATCCACGCCGTGGCGTCGCACGGGCTGCACCGTCGCCTCGGCGACCACGTCGGGGCGCAAGCAGGCCTCGAGCATGGGCAGGCCGACGTCGGCGCGCAGCTGGCGGTACTCCGGCAGGGAGCGTCCAGCCTGACGCATGAACCACACGGGCGTGGACCCGCGTTGCCCGGTCAGGGCGCGCAGCAGCGGAGGCGTCGTCATGTGTCTCCCTTAATTTAATGATGTTTTCATGCGTTAATTCGCGCATTTCCGTTGTTTTCCAGTCTAGTTCAAGACAATTTCTCATACGCCACAAAAGCGCGGAATGACAGGCCTTGAAACCGATTTATCCGCGCAAGATAGCCATTTATTGAGACATATTTGTAAAATGACAGGGCGTCACCAACATAAATCGCCTCTCGGAGCTGCTGTCACGAACCGCGTGCCTTTAAATGGACGCGTTGTGACTATTCATGTGCTTTCCGCGGACCACCGTTACGCCCCCCTTGACGATATCGCCCGACTCTCCGGCGCGACCGACCTCGGCCCCACGCTCATGCGCTCGCTGGCGCAGGTGCGCGGAGTCATGGTCCTGCGCACGTGTAACCGCGTCACCATCTACGTCGACGCCCCGACCCAGGCCGACCCCCACGCACTCAAGGACGCGGTGGAGCGCGAACTCGCCCAGGCCTCGCACACCCCGCGCGAGGACGTGCAGCTGCGTCACCTGTGGGGCCACGACGGCCTCGTCGATCTTTTCGCGACGGCATCCGGGCTGGAGTCCATGGTCATCGGCGAGCGCGAGATCGCCGGGCAGATGCGCCGAGCCGCGCGCACTGCCTGGGAGGATGGGACCCTGAGCTGCGACCTGGGACGTGCCGCTGAGCGGGCGTCGGCCACCTCGCGCCGCGTCGCCACCGAGACCGGACTGGCGGGGGCGGGACGCTCGGTCGTCGCCGTCGGCTTGGACATGGCGGCAGCTCACCTGGGGCCGTGGGAGGACACCCGCGTGCTCATCGTCGGCACGGGTGCCTACGCGGGGGCGACCGTCAGCGCCCTGCACGCGCTCGGCGCATCCGACGTGTCCGTCTACTCGACCTCGGGGCGTGCCCGCGAATTCGCCCAGGGACGAGGCATCGGCTGGGTCGAGTCCGCAAGCCTTCCCGCCGCTCTCAAGCGCTCCGACCTGGTGGTGACCTGCCGGGGACTTGGAAGCCCCGTCCTGACCCGCGACATGGCCACGGTTTCCGGGCGCACCGTGGTCCTGGACCTCGCGCTCATGCGTGACGCGGAAAGCTCTGTCTCCTCACTGCCGAACGTGAGGCTTATCGACCTGCCGACCATCCAGGCGTCAGTCCCGGCCGCGGATGCCGACGCGCTGACGCGCGCCCGCGCCATCATCGACGAGGAGGTCTCCTCCTTCGAGCGCGGCTTGGGTGCCCGCTCCATGGACCCCGTCGTGCGGCACCTTCGCTCGCGCGTCTTCCGCATCGTCGAGGAGGAGATCGACCGCCTTGGCGATGCTCCCCTCTCGACCGAGGACGCGGCCCGAGCACTACGCCACCTGGCCGCGCGCCTTATCCACAACCCGACTGTGCTCGCGCGCCGGGCGGGTGAGGAGAGCCAGCAGGAACGCTACCTGGAGGCCCTGAGCGTGGTCCTCGGCATCGACGAGGCCTCCCTGACCTCCATCGATCATGCAGGTGGTCACGCATTCTCATCAGGTGACCACGACCGTCCCGTCAGGGGCCGCTGCCCACACGATGTTCATACACTGGGTGCATGAGCACCCAGAAGAACGAACCGCGCGCACTCGCCCTCGGCGTCGCCGTCTATATCATCTGGGGTTTCTTTCCCCTGTACTTTTCGCTGCTCTCCCCCGCCGGCGCCGTCGAGGTGATCGTCCACAGGGCGGTGTGGGGCCTGTTTTTCTGCCTTGTTGCGCTCGCTGTGACGAGGTCGCTGGGGAAGGTGCGCGCACTAATCGCCGACCGGGGAGCCCTGTGGCGCCTGGCGGTCGCGGGCGCGCTCGTCGTCGTCAACTGGTCGGTGTACGTGTACGCGGTCCTCTCGGGGCACACGACGGACGCGGCGATCGGTTACTTCATCAACCCGCTGGTGACGATAGCCCTGGGCCTGATTGTGCTGCGCGAGCGGGTCACCCCAATCCAAAAGATCGCTCTCGCGCTGGGTGTCGTCGCCGTCGTCATCCTCGTTGTCGGCCAGCGCGCGATTCCGATCGTCTCGCTCACACTTGCCCTCACGTTTGGCCTGTACTCACTCGTGAAAAAGAATGTCGCCGGGCGGGTTGATCCACTGGCGGGCATGGTGATCGAGACGGCGGCAGTCTCCCCCTTCTTGCTCGGCTACTACGCGTATCTGGCGGCCACGTCCGCCACGTCCTTCCACGTGATCGCTTCTTCCGACGAGGCCGGGGTGTCCTGGCCCCTTCACCTGGCCCTCCTGGTGGGCGCGGGTGCGCTGACGATGATCCCGCTCATCATGTTTGCTTCGGCGGCGCGAGGCCTGACTCTGGGGACGATGGGTTTCCTACAGTACCTGGGACCTACCCTGCAGCTCCTCGTCGCCGTGTTCATCTTCCACGAGACCGTGCCGACGTTCCGTTGGATCGCGATGGGCGTCGTGTGGGTGGCGCTGGCGTGCCTGAGCGCCGACTGGCTGCTCTCTTCCGTACGAGCTAAGCGCCTGGCGCGCGCGGCGCACCGAGACTGAGGCAACGCCTGGGCGGACCACCCGGCGGCACCAAGTACCGCCCGATTGGAGGCCTCCGCGCGGCCTTCAGTGCCTGGTCCCACTGGTGTGGAGGGCGCCGGAGGACAGGGCTGCGATGCCCGTGGGTGGCAGCAGGGCCAGGCCAAGTACATGCACACCAAGTACCGCCCGATTGGAGACCGCCGCGGGGCCTGCAGGGCCTGGCCGGGCTTCGAGACGACGCGCCGAGCGAAGCTCGCGGCGCGGACGGCGAGCGGGCGGGCAGGCCCCGCGGCGGTCGGAGATCAGGCGGCCGGGCCCGAAGGCGCCCGGAACACCGGCGGAGCACACCAAACAGCCCGATCCAGCAAGCGGGCAAGCCGCCCCTTACTCTCCGCCGACGCCGGGTTCTGGGCGTCCCGTGTAGTTGACGAAGCGCGCCATGTCGCCCTGGAAGAGGGCGATGACGGTCGCGGTCGCGCCCGCGCGGTGCTTGGCGACGATGATGTCGGCTTCGCCGGGGCGGTCTTCCTTGTTGTAGTAGTCGGGGCGGTGCAGCAGGATAATGATGTCGGCGTCCTGTTCGAGTGAGCCGGATTCACGCAGGTCGCTCATCATGGGTTTGCGGTCGGTGCGGCCCTCGGAGTTTCGGTTCAGCTGTGAGACTGCGATGACTGGGATGTCGAGGTCCTTGGCCAGGAGCTTGAGGTTTCGCGACATCGCGGAGACTTCCTGCTGGCGCGACTCGACTTGGCGGCCGCTTGTCATGAGCTGGAGGTAGTCGATGACGACGAGGCCGAGGTTTTCCTGTTGCTTGAGGCGGCGGCACTTCGAGCGGATTTCGGAGATGGTGATGTTCGCGGAGTCGTCGACGAATAGGGGGGCTTCGCTCATGCGTGAGGTGGTTTCGGCGACCTTGCGCCAGTCGACGTCGCTCATCTTGCCGGCCTGCATCTTGGATAAGCGCACGCCGGATTCGGCGGAGAGCATTCGCATTGCGATTTCCTGCGAGCTCATTTCCAGTGAGAAGATCAGCGAGGTGATGCCGTGCTTCATGGAGGCGGAGCGGCAGAAGTCCAGGGCGAGCGTGGACTTGCCCATGGCGGGTCGGGCGGCGACGATGATCATTTGGCCGCCGTGCAGGCCCTGGGTGAGTTCGTCGAGGTCGGTGAAGCCTGTGGGTACGCCGTTGAGTTTGCCTTTGTTCTTCTCGATGTCTTCGAGCGTGTTGAGGACGTCTGAGCTCATCTGGTTCATGGATACGTAGTCGCTGGTTTCGCGTCCGTCGGAGACGGCGTAGACCTCGGCCTGGGCCTGGTCGACGATTTCGTCGACGTCGCCGCCGGCGTCCGCGTAGCCGAGCTGGACGACGCGCGTGCCCGCGGTGACGAGGCGGCGCATGATGGCGCGTTCGCGCACGATGCGCGCGTAGTAGGCGGCGTTGGCGGCGGTGGGGACGGAGGCGATGAGGGTGTGCAGGTAGGCGGCGCCGCCCACCTTTGAGAGGACGCCTGCGCGCTTGAGTTCGCCGGCGACGGTGATCGCGTCGGCGGGTTCTGCGCGGCCGTTGAGTTCGACGATGGTGTCGAAGATGGTCTCGTGGCTGGGCTGGTAGAAGTCCTGGCCGCGCAGCATTTCGGAGACGACGTTGGCGGCCTCGGTCGTCAGCATCATGGACCCGAGGACGCTCATCTCCGCGTCGATGTCCTGCGGGGGGACGCGGTCGAACTGGTCGTCGGGCATCGTGATCCTCTCGGGGCTGTGGGTGTGCGGTGACGAGGCCTGGGCCGGGTTCTCGGGGTTGCTCGCGCCCGGTGAGCCTGTGGATACAGAGCCGTCAGGCGAAGACTAACGCGTCGTCGGCAATCGCGCGACCGGCGCTGTGCACGGGCATGTGCACATATTGTGGATAACCTGTGCGCAACGCCGATTGTCCCTGTGTACAAAGAGTAATGACCGCCCTGTCAGGGCAGATATGCTCATCACAGTCACATCATTGTGATTCATTGGGGCGTCTAGAATTTCCATGTGCACAGTTATCCACAGGCCTGTGCACATGTTGTGGATAAGAAGTGGAGCGTGTAATGAGCAGTAATCGTGACTGGGTGAACCAGATGTCGGGTGACCCGGATGAGGCCACCCCGGCCTCGTCGATGCCGACGATCACGACGGGCAAGATCCTCGCGCTGGCCTTGCCGTCGCTGGGCGCGCTCATCGCCGAGCCGCTGTTCACGATCATCGACTCCACGATGGTCGGTCACCTGGGCACGCCGCAGCTGGCGGGCCTCGGCGTCGCTTCCACCGTCTTGAACACGGCGGTTGGGCTTTTTATCTTCCTGGCCTATTCGACGACGTCCCTGACGGGGCGTCACCTGGGGGCGGGTCGGCGTGACCTGGCGCTGCGCTCCGGGGTCGAGGCCATGTGGCTGGCTGGAGGCATCGGCGCGGTTGCCGCGATCCTCCTGGCCGTCTTTGCTTCTCCCCTGCTCACCTGGCTAGGTGCTGACGCTGCGACCTTGCCGCACGCCCTGGCCTACCTGCGTTTTTCAGCGCCGGGCCTGATCGGCATGTTCGTCGTCCTGGCGGCCACGGGTACCCTGCGCGGGTTCCAGGACACGCGTACTCCGCTGATTGCGGCCTCCGTGGGCGCGGCCTTCAATGCGGTGGCGAACTGGGTGCTCATGTACCCGCTCGGGCTGGGGGTCGCCGGGTCGGGTCTGGGTACGGCGCTCACGCAGACGCTCATGGCGCTCTTTCTCGGTGGGATCGTCGCTCGATCCGCCCGCCGCGAGGGTGTGAGCCTCAAGCCCTCCACGTACGGACTTTTCGCCTCGGCCGCCGAGGGGACCCCTCTCCTCATCCGAACAATCGCGCTGCGCGTCGCTCTCCTCGCGACCCTGAGCGCCGTCACGTCGATCTCCACCCAGGCCCTGGCCGCGCACCAGATCGTGTGGACCCTGTGGAGCTTCGCTGCCTACGTCCTCGATGCCCTCGCGATTGCCGCTCAAGCACTGGCCGGCTTCGCGTCGGGCACGGGCCGGCGCGGCGCCATGCAGCCACTCCTCCGCACCCTGAGCCGCTGGGGGCTCGGCTTTGGCGCGGTCGTTGGCGTGGTGCTCGCCCTCACCGCACCGTGGATGAGCCGCATCTTCACAACCGACTTGACAGTCATCGACTACGCGACCACCGCGATCATCGTCAGTGCATTCTTCCAGCCCGTCGCCGGCTACGTATTCCTCCTTGACGGTATCCTCATCGGGGCGGGCCACGGGCGTTACCTGGCCGCAGCCTCCCTCCTCAACCTCGCCGTGTACGCGCCCGTCCTGTGGCTTATCGCCCATTCTTCCGTACTCGCCAGCTCCCCCGCGCTCGCCCTTGCGCTCGTCTGGCTCGCCTACTCCGCGGTGTACACAGGCATGCGGGCCTTCACCAACGGGTACGCGGCGCGCACGCTCTGAACTCTGATCTTCGACGAGGCCTGGGTGGGCTTCGTCCCTCGCGCCCGATTCGCACTGCTGCGGGTGTCCAGCGGAGGCGGCCCAGGCCTCGTCCCCGACCGAGGCATCGGCGCGCTCAGCGGCACCGCTTGAGCGGCCACGGCCTCGTACTGAGGACCCAATCGTGACCGGAAACGCCCTGGCGAACAGGCACCCGCCCGTGTAAAATAAGCAGCTGGACTGTCCGCACCCGTGGACGGCCCAGCAGGCCCCTCCCAGGGGCCATACGCAACGCCCTCCTGTCACGGACCGTCCGTGACCGCAGAGACCATAGGAGGTGGGAACCAACGTGCGTAACTACGAACTGATGGTGATCCTCGATCCTTCGATCGACGAGCGCACCGTCGCCCCCACGATGGAGAAGTACCTGGCACCCGTGGCTGCCAATGGCGGCTCCGTCGAGAACGTTGACATCTGGGGCAAGCGTCGCCTTGCTTACGAAATCCTCAAGCGTTCTGAGGGCATCTACGTCGTCATCGACATGACCACGACCCCCGAGGTCGCTCTCGAGATCAACCGCCGCATGGGCATCGACGAGACCATTCTCCGTACGAAGCTCCTGCGCCCCGACGCTCACTGAGCCGACACCACCCCTAAGCCCGAGGAGCCGACATGGCCGGAGATACCGTCATTACCGTCATCGGTAACCTGACCGCCGACCCCGAACTGCGGTGGACGCAGTCCGGTGCCGCGGTCGCCGATTTCACGGTGGCCTCCACCCCCCGAACCTACGACCGTAACGCCGGTGAGTGGCGCGACGGCGACACCCTCTTCATGCGCTGCTCCGTGTGGCGCGATACCGCAGAGAACGTCGCCGAGTCGCTGCGCAAGGGCATGCGCGTCATCGTTCAGGGTCGCCTCACCCAGCGCTCGTACGACACCCAGCAGGGTGAACGTCGCACGGTCGTTGAGCTGCAGGTCGACGAGGTCGGCCCCTCCCTGCGCCGCGCACGCGCGCAGGTCACCCGCACCGCCCCCTCCGGTGGCGGCGGCTACCAGTCCGACAACCGCGGCCAGCAGCAGGGCGGCTACCAGCAGGCAGCCTCCCAAGGCGGCGGTTACGGCGGTGGCCAGCAGGGTGGATACGGCCAGGGCGGCACCAACTACGGTGCCCAGGGTGGCGCCAACTACGGCGCCCCGACCGGCGGCTCCCCCGAGGACCCGTGGCGCACCACCCCTTCCGGCGGCTCCACGTCCTTCGGTGACGAGCCCCCGTTCTAAAGTCGCGCGCCCCGGCCCCGTTGCCGGATAGCGCCACGTCGAAGACACAACGCTTGGGGCGGGATTGCCCGCCCGGATTCACTAGGAGACCATCATGGCGAAGCCCCAACTTCGCAACAAGCCCATCAAGAAGAAGGCCAACCCGCTGAAGTCGGCCAAGATCGAGAAGATCGACTACAAGGACACCGCTCTGCTGCGTAAGTTCATCTCGGACCGCGGCAAGATCCGCGCCCGCCGCGTGACCGGTGTTTCCACGCAGGAGCAGCGCAAGATCGCTCGCGCCGTCAAGAACGCGCGTGAGATGGCTCTGCTGCCCTACTCCACGACCGGCCGCTGATAAGGGAAGGACACAGCTGATATGGCTACCACGAAACTGATCCTCACCCACGACGTTCCGAAGCTCGGCCACGCCGGCGAGGTCGTCGAGGTCAAGGCTGGCTACGCCCGCAACTACCTGGTCCCCCGTGGCTTCGCCACCAAGTGGACCGCTGGTGCCCAGAAGCAGATCGACCAGATCGCCGCTGCCCGCCGCCGTCACGAGATCGCCACGATCGACGACGCCCGCGTCGTGCGCGACACGCTGCAGGCCGGTGTCGTTGAGATCACCGCGAAGGTCGGCAACTCCGGCCGCCTCTTCGGCGCTATCTCCGCTGCTGCGATCGCCGACGCGGTCAAGGAGCAGCTGGGCCAGACCATCGACCGTCGTCGCGTCATCATCGCCTCGCCCATCAAGGCTGCCGGCGACTACACGGTGACCGTCGGCCTGCACGCCGAGGTGTCCGCGAACCTGCGCGTCCGCGTCATCGCCAAGAAGTGAAGGCTTCACGCATCGGTTGAATGACTGAAGGGTTGGCCCCCGCTCGAACGAGCGGGGGCCAACCCTTTGTTTGTTGCGTTGTTTGTCGCGCGCGGGGCGGGCGGCATTGCCGTGCACTCGCATGCTGGGTCCCGTTGAACACTCATGCGGATACGTTGTTCACTCATGGATAGGTTGTGGCTTCGCGGATAGGTTGTCGGCCTATCCGCATGCTCGTAACCTATCCGCACCGTCGTTTCCTATCCGCGAATGTAGCCCCAGAACACACGCTGAGCGCCTGACACGCATGCGGATACCCGTAGAGGCATCGGCGGTTCACGAGGGGCGCTCAGGAGCGTCCCACAGGCGTCCGACAGGTACGAGTGCGGGTCCCGAGGAACTCCTCGGGACCCGCACTATGGGACTACCTACGCGGCAGTAGCAGTCTCATCGAATGTTGCCGCCGCCGTTGTTTCCACCGTTAGCGCCGCCGTTGTTTCCACCGTTGCCGCCGCCGTTGTTTCCACCGTTGCCGCCACCGTTAGTGCCGCCGTTGTTTCCGCCGTTGCCGCCACCGTTGTTTCCACCGTTGCCGCCACCGTTGTTTCCACCGTTGCCGCCACCGTGGTTTCCACCGCCGCCGTTGCCGCCGCCGTTGCCGCCGCCGTTGCCGCCGTTGCCGTTGCCGTTGCCGTTGCCGTTGCCGTTCCCGTTCCCGTTCCCGTTCCCGTTCCCGTTGCCGTTCCCGTTGCCGTTTCCGTTTCCGTTGTTGGAATCCCTGGTCGGCTCATCGGAGGGAACTCCCGACTGAATCGGGTTGTTCTCAGGCTCGTTCGAAGACTGCGGGGTCTCGATCGTGCTGGTGGGGAGCGGGATGGGCGAGTAGTTCTGACCCGGGCGGTTCGACTCGACCTTCCAGGTGAAGTCGCTGCCCGACAGATTCTTCGTCACGGGCTTCATGTACTTGATCCACACGTCCACCGGCCAGTCGCCGCCATGGAAATGGTCGAGGCCACCAACGTCGTCCAGGGGCACCGAGTTACCGAGTTCATCCGACTGGTACATGGACACGGCCGTGACCATGCCGGGTACGAAACCAATGAACTGTGCGGACAGCTGGTCGGAGGACGTACCGGTCTTGCCGGCGGTCACCAGGCGATCAATCGCCGGGTCGATATTGTTCGCGGTACCGTCGCCCTTCGTGACGGCCTCGAGGGCCGGCATGATGGACGACACCTCTTCGACATCGAACACGCGGACTGGATCCACGTCGCCGCTGAAGAGCAGCTTGTTGCGGGAATCCTCGACCTTCTTGACGATGTGTGCGCTGACGCGCTCGCCGCCGTTCGCGATCGTCGAGTAAGCGGTCGCCAGGTCGATGTTGTGCGGGGACGCTGACCCCAGGACGTTCAGAAGTTCATCGGTCAGGCCAAACGTATCCTCGGGAATACCCGCGTCGACCGCAGCCTGGAGAGTGTTCTTAGGCCCCACGTCGTCGTTGAGTGCCACGTAGGCCGTATTCATCGAATACTCGGTTGCACGCACCAGCGTCACGTTGTCGAAGGAATAGCCACCATCGTTCGTGACGGCCGTGTCCAGGCCTTCGAAGTACTGCGGTGACTTACCCGAATAGATGTCGTACACCGAGCCTCCCAGGCGCGCATTGGCCAGCAGGGCGAAGGGCTTGAAAGACGAACCCGCCATCGCGATGTCCTGCGTGACCGCGTTCTGCTGACGCTCCTCGAAATCCGGACCCGCGTACTCGGCGAAGATCTCACCAGTGGCCGGGTCCATGGAGGACAGTGCGACGTGCTGGTACTTGGGGTCCCAGCCGCGGACCTGGTTCATGGACTCGGCGGCCTCGACGGCCTGATCCTGGTAGTCCTTGACGATCGTGGAGGTGATGCGCAGGCCGCCCTGGCTGATCTTGTCCTCATCGAACTGGCCGGAGGCCAGCAGCTCGGACTTAACCTGGGCCATCAGGTAGCCGTTAGTGCCGGACATGGACTCGCTGTTGAGCGTGTCGGGGTCAATCGTCTCGGGGAAGACCGCCGCATCCCTCTGGGCCTGCGTGATCCAGCCGTCCTCCAACATGAGGTTCAGGTCACGCTCCCAGCGCTCCCTCGCCTTCCCGGGGCTGATGGCGGGGTCCCACGCGGAGGGCGCGGGAATGACCGCGGCAATCAGCGCGGCCTCGGACAGGGTCAGGTCGGCTGCACCATGGCCGAAGTAGGCCTGCGCGGCAGCGTCGATGCCGTAGGCACCACGACCGAAGTAGATCGTGTTCATGTAGGCCCCAATGACCTCGTCCTTGGACTTCTCACGGTTGATCTTGAGCGCGAGCACGGATTCCTTGAGCTTGCCACCGTAGGTATCCGTGGTCTTACCGACGAAGTATCGCTCAACGTACTGCTGGGTGAGGGTCGATGCGCCCTGCCGCGCTCCGCCCCGCAGATTATTGACGAGCGCTCGGAGGATACCCTTAACGTCAACGCCGGAGTTCGTGTAGAACGTGCGGTCCTCGGAAGCGACGATCGCCTTGGACACGTAGTCGGGTATTTTGGTCGTGTCGACGATCTGCCTGTTGATCTCGCCGAGGCTACCCATCTCGGTCGTGCCGTCCGCGTAGTAGACGGTCGTCTTCTGCGCGAGTGCCAGGTCAGCCGGCGCAGGCACACTGAGTGTGTTGTACAGGTACAGGAACACGGCCATGCCGACGATGAAAAAACCCAGGAAGATGGTCAGTATTCCGAAGCCGATGCGCTTGGCCCATCGGAAACGCTTCTTCTTAGGACTCTTCTTATCGCTCGGCGAGGCCGTGGCGGCCTTCGTCGATGAGCCGGAGGCATGCGCAGAATGCGACGGGCGACGCGGGGGCAGGTGTTCCTGCCCGGACGCGCTCTGGCTGCCCGGTTCGACGTTGCCGTTCCCGTTGTTCTGTCCGTTGCTAGTCGCCACGTGTTCGCCCTTTCAGCGGATTGTTGTACCTCTAGGTTAGCCGGGTTTCCTGAAAGTTCCCCATGGAATGGGCACAAACACGTTGGGGTGGGTGCGTGTGATAGCGTACCCACCCCCGGATGTTTTCCGTCAGTACCCCCTGATCAGGACCACTGTTCCTCGGGACGACCATCGACTGCCCACAGGGTGTGGAACACACCCTCCTTGTCTACCCGGTGGTAGGTGTGGGAGCCGAAGAAGTCGCGCTGACCCTGGATGAGGGCGGCGGGCAGGCGCGTCGCGCGAATCTGGTCGAAGTAGGCCAGGGACGAGGCGAACACGGGGATCGGAACGCCGGCGAGGGCTGCCTGGGACACGACGCGGCGCAGCGCGGGCGTGCACTCCTGGAAGCGGGTCGCAAACGGCTCGGCGGCCAGCAGCAGCGGCAGATCCGGATCGGCCTCGTAGGCGCGGGTGATGTCGTCGAGGAAGGCGGCGCGGATGATGCAGCCCGCGCGCCAGATGCGAGCCAGGGCACCCTTGTCGATGCCCCACTCGTACTCGGCAGCCCCGGCCTCGATCTCGTCGAAGCCCTGCGAGTAGGCGACGATCTTGGAGGTGAAGAGCGCCTGGCGCACGTCCTCGATGAACGCAGCCCGGGCCTCGTCCGATTCGATGACGAGCGCGGAGGCGTTGCCCGCGAGCGTCTGCCCGGCTGCGCGCTGGGCGGGCTCGGAGGATGCGCCGCGCGCGAAGGTCGCCTCGCCGATCGCGGTGACGGGGACGGCCAGGTCGAGGGCGGTCTGGACCGTCCACTTGCCGGTGCCCTTCTGTGAGGCAGCGTCCATGATGAGGTCGACGAGGGGCTTGCCGGTCTCGGCGTCCACCTGGCGCAGGACCTCGACGGTGATCTCCATGAGGTAGGAGTTGAGCTCGCCCTCGTTCCAGGCGGCGAAAATGTCGGCGATCTCGGCTGGTGTCGCGCCCAGGCCCTCGCGCAGGAGGGTGTAGGCCTCGGCGATGACCTGCATGTCCGCGTACTCGATGCCGTTATGCACCATTTTCACGAAGTGGCCGGCGCCGTTCGCGCCGATGTACGTGCAGCAGGGCACGCCGTCGTAGGTGCCGGCGATGGCCTCGAACATGGGGCCGAGGCGGTCGTACGAGGCCGGGGTGCCGCCGGGCATGATGGAGGGACCCCACAGGGCACCCTCCTCGCCGCCGGAGACGCCCGCGCCGACGAAGTGCAGGCCACGCTCGGCGGCCCACTTCTCGCGGCGGATCGTGTCGGTGAACAGGGAGTTACCGCAGTCGACGATGATGTCGCCCTCGTCCATGAGGTCGGCGAGCTGGCCCATGACGGCGTCCGTCGAGGGGCCGGCCTGGACCATCATGATCGCGACGCGGGGGGTGCGAAGCGATGCGACGAAGTCCTCGAGCGTGGAGGCGGGCACGAAGGTGGCCTCGTCCCCGTGCTCGGCCATGAGCTTGTCGGTGCGCGCGGGCGTGCGGTTAAAGACGGCGGTCGCGTAGCCGTTGCGAGCCAGGTTACGGGCGAGGTTCGCGCCCATGACTCCCAGGCCGTACACGCCGATGTCGGCGGAGGCCTTCTCGGGGGTAAACGTGCTCATGCGGTGACTCTCCTAACGTATAGGTCAGTTATCACCAGAGTACGTCCGTGGCAGGTGGGGGTGCACCGCTCGCGGGCGTGAGGATGGTCGCGCCCGCTCCACTGACGAGGCCGCTCACCGCCGCACTCACCGGCGCGCTTACGTTTCGGCGGGGCTGTGCGCGGGGTCTGCGAGTCTAGTCCTGGGCCTGTCGGGCGGCCTTCGCGGCGGCCTTGCGGGCCTTCTTTTCGGCGACCTTTGCTTCCCAGCGGGCTTGCTGCGCCTGGTATTCCTCGGCCAGGGCGCGCACGTCGTCGGAGGCCCACCACTCTAGGAGCGCCTCGCGGGCTGCCTCCTCGCCCAGCGGTCCGCGCTCCATGCGCAGCTCCAGCAGGTAGTCGCGGGCGATCTTGACGGCGCGCGAGGGGCGAAGCCCCAGGATGTCCATGATCTGGTCACCGTCGAGGTCGGGGCGGATCGCGTCGAGTTCCTCCTGTTCGCGCAGGGCGGCGATGCGGGCCTCGAGGTCGTCGTAGGCCGACGACAGGAAGTTGGCCTTGCGACGGTTGCGGGTCGTGCAGTCGGCGCGCGTGAGGCGGTGGAGGCGTTCGAGCAGGTCGCCCGCGTCGGCCACGTAGCGGCGCACAGCGGAGTCGGACCATGCGGCCTCGCCGTAGCCGTGGAAGCGCAGGTGCAGCGCGACCAGCGTGGACACGGCCTCGATTGTCGCCTTGTCGAAGTGCAGGGCCTTCATGCGCTTGCGCGTCATCTTCGCGCCCACGATCTCGTGGTGGTGGAAGGACACGGTGCCGTTCTTCTCGAAGCGGCGGGTCGCCGGCTTGCCCACGTCGTGCATGAGTGCCGCAAAGCGCAGGACGAAATCGGGGGCGGGCACGGGGCCGTCCGGGCCGGTCTCCAGGTCCATGGCCTGCTCGACGACAGTGAGGGTGTGTTCGTAGACGTCCTTGTGGCGCTTGTGCTCGTCAACCGTGGAGACCAGTGCGGCGACCTCGGGCAAGACGATATCGGCGACGCCCGTGTGCACCATCAGCTCGATGCCGCGGCGCGGGTAGGGCGAGATGATGAGGCGCTCAAGCTCAGCGCGGATGCGCTCAGCGGACACGATCTCCAGGCGCGAGGCCATGGTTTCCATGGCGTTCATGACGTTCAGGTCCACGTCAAGGCCCAGCTGGGCGCTAAAGCGCGCGGCGCGCATAATGCGCAGCGGGTCGTCGTCGAAGGACTGCTCGGCGGACACGGGGGTGCGCAGGTTGCCGTCCGCGAGGTCCGTCAGACCGCCGCAGGGGTCGACCAGGGCCATCTGCGGCAGGCGCATCGCCATCGCGTTGACTGTAAAGTCGCGGCGCGTCAGATCACCTTCGAGTGTGTCGCCGAAGGTCACCTCGGGCTTGCGCGACCCGATCTCGTACTCGTCGGTGCGATACGTCGTCACTTCAACGACCACGTCGCCGCGGCGCCCGCCGATCGTGCCGAACTCCTTGCCGATGTCCCACGTCGCATTGCCCCACTGGGCCAGCAGTTCCTCGGTGCGCTCGGGACGCGCGGAAGTCGTCATGTCAAAGTCGTGCGGAGTCACACCCAGGAAAGCATCGCGCACCGGTCCACCGACGAGCGCGAGTTCCTCCCCGGCCTCGTCAAAAATCGTGCCGAGTTCCATAATTGCGGGCGGAAGTGCCGCGAATGTCTTCGTGGCGTTGGCCATGAGGGTAGGAATGTCCGTCGTTCCGGCATTTTGCGCGGTCACGGGGCCCTTGATCGGGGAAGCTGACTGGGTACTCATCGCCTCTAAGCATGCCAGGAAAGCGCCCTAGCCGACTACCGGGGGCCGCCCACCGGCTAAAGTAGAGTCATGCCTGCACGTTCAGTTGACCGCCGATCCGGGGCTCCTAGACCCCCGCGTCGGTCTGCTTCCATGCGCGCGGGCCGCTCTCACTTGCCGATTTCCGCGGAAACCAGCGCAGGCGGTATTGTCGTGGACGTGCGTGACGGAATTCCCTATGCAGCGCTTATCGCGCGACGCAATCGAGCGGGGCGTATCGAGTGGTGCCTGCCCAAGGGTCACCTGGAGGGCTCCGAGACCCCGCAGCAGGCGGCGCTGCGCGAGGTCGCCGAGGAAACCGGCATCCACGGGCGTATCATCCGCCACCTGGCGTCGATCGACTACTGGTTTTCCGGCAACGACCGCCGCGTCCACAAGGTCGTTCACCACTACCTAATGGACTACGAATCCGGTACGATCACCGTTGATGGAGATCCTGATCACGAGGCCGAGGCCGCCGCATGGGTTCCCCTGCGCGACGTGTCGCGTCAGCTGGCCTACCCCAATGAACGCCGCATCGTGCGCATCGCCCTCGACCTGCTGTATCGGGATAGCCGTGGCTAGGCGCGGCAGGTGGGTCGCCGCCCTGTGCGCGGCGCTGATGGTTCCGCTCGGTCTCTTCATTCGCGAGGCCGGGGCAATTCCCGTACATTCGGCGACGTCCGCGCAGGATCAGTCGCGCCCCTCCGTGATGGGCACTGTGTCCGCAGATTCGGGACTCTCGGTATCGATTGACTCTCTGTCGCCTCGGATCATTACGACCGAGGAAGAAGTCGTTATTTCTGGCACGATCCGCAACGATTCGCCGACGACGCTGGCCTCCGTCTCCGTCGAGGTGTTCGTCGCTAACGAGACACCCATCTCCATCTCGTCGATGACGACACAGCTCAGCGAGGACGAACCCGACGCCACGCATGCCGCTTCCTCGACGCTGACCGACGTACGCCGCAGCGTGACCACGCCTTTTGAGATTCGTATCCCCACCTCCTCCCTGCCGCTGACCGACACCGAGGAGTGGGGGCCTCGCGTCACGACCGTCACTGCGACCTCCGGCGACTTCTCCGGCAAGGACCGCACGATCCTCGTGTGGGACTCCGGCGCGCAGGTCTCCCCCTCCCGCGTGTCGGCGGTAGTTCCCTGGACCTCAGGAAACGCCGCGTCAACCCAGGCCGAGCGTTCCGCGGTCCTGACCCTGGCCGGGACCTCGGGCGTCACCCTCGCCGTCGATCCTCTCCTGATCCCTCGCGGCCCCCAGCCCACGACCAAGCACAGCCCCTCCCCATCCGCGTCCGTGTCTGTGACCGACGATGAGGCACAGTCGGAGGGACAGTCGGGGCAGTCGGGGCAGTCCGACGCCCCCACGGCCTCGCCGAGTCCGTCCGCCTCCGCCGCACCGACGCCCGCGCCCACCGCGACCGACCCGGCACAGCGCTCGCGCGACCTCCAGGCCGAGGCCTTCGTGTCCTCGTTCATGTCGACTGCCTCCGAGATCATCGCCCTGCCCGACGCCGATGCGGATCTCGGGGCCCTCGCGCTGTCCGGCAACACCGGCTTCTGGGGCCTGGCCTCCGAATCCATCGACGCTTTCCCGGGCACGCCGCGCGCGGCCGGCTGGGTCGCGCCGAGTCACGCCCACAATCCCGACGCTCCGAGTCCCTCCGCGACCCCGTCGACATCCCCCACGGCCTCGCCGTCGGCATCCGCGACGCCGAACCCGACGCCCTCCGCGACCGGTCCGAGCGGAACCATGACTTCCAAGCCCGACTCGGGTCCCACGATCCTGCGCAACGTCGGCTGGCCCGATGATGCAACCTTCGGCACAACCTTCCTGTCGAACTTCGCTGCGGCCGACCAGATCGCCATCGCCCCGGCCTCGGCACTGACCCCCACTGACGAGGTCCCCTTCACCTCCATGGCGCGCGTCAACGTCAACCCGACGACCGGTGAGACCTCGACAAACGGGACGGGCGCGCACATCCTCGCCCAGCAGGCAGACATCTCCTCGATCCTGTCGTGGAATGCTTCCGGCGGCGACGCGCTCGACGCCGAGCAGGCCCTCACCGCCATCACGGCGATCATCACACGCGAACGCCCCTCCACCTCGCGCACCCTGTTCGCGACGGCAGCGCGCGGAACCACCATCAACGACCGCCTCTCCAGCCGTGCCAGCGCGCTCTTCTCCCCGCGCTGGGTCACCGCCACGAGCTTCACGGACATGGCCACCAGCGAACCCACAGACGTCGAGCGCGCCACCGTCGGCACGGGCACCCTCGCCGACGACACGGCAACCGCCATCACCGAGATGTCGACCTCGCTGACGCTGCTCATTCCACTGGCGAACGCAACGGACGACCCCGACGCGGTCTTCGACTCGGTCACGCCCCAGGTCCTTCCAGCATTGACTGCCGGGCGCACCCCCTCCGAGCAGCTGGACTCCGCGACCGCCATGACCAGCCAAGTGACGACCATGCTATCCTCGGTGACCGTCGAACCCTCCTCGGCGGTCAACCTCATCAACAAGTCCGCGAACTTCCCCGTCCTGATCCGCAACAACCTGGACTGGCCGGTACGCGTCGACGTCACCCTCATCCCCGACGACCCGCGACTGCGTGCCACCCCCGCACAATCCCAGCTGCTGGCCGCGCGCGGTGCCACCACGGTCGAAGTGCCCGTCGGCGCGATCGGCAGTGGCGACATCGAAGTCACCTACAAGGTCACAACCCCCGACGGCCACATCCTGGACGACTCACAAACCGTTTTCGTGCGCATGCGCGCCGGCTGGGAAGACGCAATCACCGCGGTTATCGCCGCGCTCTTCGGCCTCCTGTTCCTCGTCGGCATCACGCGTTCGATCCGCGGGCGATCCAGGCGTAAGGCCGAGGCCTCCACTGCTTCCGGGAGTACCGACGAACCCGTCGGCTCAACCGAGGCACCCCAGGGGGCATCCGCCCCCGAGACACACCCCGAGGACCCAGAGAAGGCCTCGGACACCGCAGACGAGAACACTGACTCGAAGACCGCCACGACGAAGGAGACCCCATGAGCTCGAAAACGCCAGGCCGATCGATCCTGAGGGCATCGGCGCTGATGGCGTCGGGAACCATGGTGTCGCGCATCCTCGGCTTTATCCGAAACGCGATGCTGATCGCCGCAGTCGGCGCCACCGCAGGCGGCGTGGGCGCGGCCTTCCAGACCGCCAACACGCTGCCCAACACCGTGTTCAACCTGCTTGCCTCGGGCATCTTCGACGCGGTGCTAGTTCCCCAGATCGTCGGCGCGATCAAGCGACGTAACGACGGTGACACCTACGTGAACCGCCTGCTGACGCTCGCTGGCACGGTCCTGTTCGTCGTCACCTTCATCACGATGGTGCTCGCGCCCCTGCTCGTCATCATCACGGCCGCCGGCTACACCGAGGACATCCGTAACCTCGCGATCCTCTTCGCGCTTCTGTGTCTGCCGCAGCTCTTCTTCTACGGCCTGTATAACCTGCTCGGCGAACTCCTCAACGCCCGCGAAATCTTCGGCCCCTACATGTGGGCACCCGTCGTCAACAACGTCGTGGGCATCGCCGGCCTCGCCCTGTTCCTGGGTATCTGGGGCGGTGCCCCCAACGGCGGT
The DNA here is from genome assembly GCF_905369875.1 of Actinomyces sp. ICM47. Classification (NCBI taxonomy): domain Bacteria; kingdom Bacillati; phylum Actinomycetota; class Actinomycetes; order Actinomycetales; family Actinomycetaceae; genus Actinomyces; species Actinomyces sp. ICM47. Next base: position 41,721 of record NZ_CAJPJE010000009.1, on the reverse strand, counting down.
ATCCCCGCAGGCGACATCACCTCAGCCCAGTTCTGGGTCTTGGCTGGCTCGGCGACCCTCGGCGTCATCTGCCAGGCCCTGTGTCTGCTGTGGCCGATGCGTCGCGCGGGCATCTCTTTCAGGCTGGACTTCCACTTCCGCGGCACCTCCTTCGGCTCAATGCCGCGCGTGGCCGGCTGGACGTTCGCGACCCTTGGCGTCTCGCAGGTCGGCGTCCTGTCGACCAACAACCTGGCCGCGATGGCCGACGGCTTCATCGGCCGCAACGGTACCCAGGGCGGCGTCGTCGGCATCCTCGCTTATTCGACGGCGTTCATGATCTTCATGGTCCCCCAGTCGCTCATCACCGTGTCCCTGACGACCGCAATCTTCACGCGCATGGCCGGTGCCGTCGCCGACGGCGACGACCGGGCGGTGGCCGACAGCTACCATCTGGGCGTCCGCACAATCACGTCGCTGACCCTCGTGGCCGCGGCCATGCTCATGGCCGGCTCGGTGCCCATGATGGAGATCGCGATGGCCGCCAAGGGCGGGGATCCCGAGGCTGTGACAGCCTACGCCCTCGTCCTGACTTCGCTGATGCCCGGCGTCGCCTCCACGGGCATGGTCCTCATGAGCCAGCGCGTCTTCTTCGCCTACGAGGACGTCAAGCCCGTGTTCCTCATGGGTATTGGCCCCACGATCATCCAGGTAATCGTGGGCTGGTCCCTGTACGCGGTGACCGGCGCGCGCTGGTGGGTTATTGCTGCGTCCCTGGGCGAGACGGTCTGCCGTCTCACGCAGGGCATCATCGCCGTCGTGTGGGTCTCCCGCGAGAACCGCTACGTGGATCGAGTGGGCCTGCTGCGCTCCTACGTGTCGTTCCTGGTGGCCGCCATCGTGGCAGGTATCGTCGGATTCGGTGTCCTGTCCCTGATGGGCATCCACACGGATACTTCCTCGACCCTGGCACGCATGGGTATCGCCGCTGTCAAGCTCGCCATCGTCTCGACGATCACCGGCGTCGTGTACCTGGTATTCCTGCGCTTCGTTTCTCCACACGAATCCGCGACGATGATGCGTCCCCTCCTGACCCGCTTGCGCGTCCCCACCTCTGTGGTGAACATCCTGGCAGCGTCTTCTACGCCGACCGCTGACGGAGCTGCGATAATGGTGTCAAACGCATCCGACCAGACGGAGGAATCGATGGCCCCCACGCCTGAACCGACCGGCGACGAGAAGAAGATGCCGTCGTTCGACGAGGTCGTTGACCCCTCGCCGATCCCTGCGCCTCCGGCGAGTCCCTCCCCTGCCTCGGAAGACGCCTCCGTTCCGCCAATTCCAGATGCTCTGCCGACCCCCGCGCCCGTCGTAGCTCCGGCCATCGCACCCGCGACGCAGGCTCCTGCCGTGAACCCGGGTTTCATCGAGGCAGTGGTCGCGCCCGCTGTCGATGCCGTCGCTGAAGCGACGGATGCCGCCAGCGCGCAGCCGATCCCCGAGACCTCGGCTGAGGTCGGCGTCAAGCCGGTGAGTGACAAGGCCGCGGACGCGGCCGAGGTTCCCGCCACCGCCTTCCCGGTCGCTCCCACGCCACCCAAGTCCACCGCCAGCGGCTACGAACGCGAGGGTGCCGTCTTCCAGACGGACTTCCCGCACCCGGAGCCGCTTACCGATGCGCCCTCAACCCACCAGATCCCGCGCATCCAGCCGCTCGCACCCGAGCCGCCCGCCTCTGCGAAGATCCCTGACGGTATGCACGCCCCCGCTGACGCCACGGCAGTGATCCCCCCGATCACCGCCGCTGTGGCCGCCCGGGCAGCCGCCCAAGCCGAGCAGCAGGCCACTGAGGCTGCCCCGACCTCGTCAGATGAGAAGAAGACACCCGAGAGCTCCGATCAGCTCATCGACCCGACGAAGCCCGCGCTGATCTTTGGTGTCATCGTGTTCCTCTTCGGCGCGATCTGGGGTCCGTGGATGGCGACCCGCCCGGTCACCGACCTCAATCTGGCACAGTCGCTGCGCGAGGCTACCACGCAGGTGCAGTCTGACAACACTCCCGCGCCAAACCTGACGACCACTCCCCCGCCCGCGCCCTCCGTGACGCCCGTGATCTCCTCCGTGCAGGTCCTGTCGTGGAACAACGACGACGGCGACCACCCGGACCGCGCGATCAACATGATCGACTCGAACCCGTCGACGTCGTGGAGTTCGCGCTGGTTCGATAACAATCAGTTCCGCGACGACACCTCCGTGACCATCGTCGTCAAGCTGCAGCAGAAGGCCACCGTGTCCTCGGTGACCCTGCACATGGATTCAGCCACCTCCGGCGGCGAGCTCGTCGTGCGTAACATCACCGATCCGACGAAGCCGCGCGAGGGAACAGAACTGGCCACCTCGTCGTTGTCCCCGACGACGACGATTACACTGCCCCAGCCCGTCGAGACCGACTCGATTGCGCTGCAGTTCCGCTCGATGCCCAAGGGCCAGGACGGACGCAACTGGGCGTGGATCTCCGAGCTCACCGTCCAGTAACCCTGAAGGAGGGTACATGTCTTTCGTGACGATTCCGGGCCTCGTAACGGCCGAACCTACCGAGGCCGCCGCTCCCGTCGACGCCTCGATCCCCTCGGCCGAGGTCCCCGAGGGCACCACCGTCCACGACGTCGTTATCGTCGGCTCGGGCCCCGCCGGTTACACGGCTGCGGTCTACACGGCGCGCGCGGGCCTGGCCCCCATCGTGCTGGCCGGTCAGCTGGCCGCGGGTGGCGCGCTCATGAACACGACCGAGGTCGAGAATTTCCCCGGTTTCCCGGAGGGCATCCAGGGTCCCGAGCTCATGGACAACATGCGCGAGCAGGCCGAAAAGTTCGGCGCGGACGTTCGCTACGAGGACGTCGTCGCCGTCAACTTCGAGGGCGACGTGAAAGCCGTGGCAACCGAGGACGAGGTCTTCTATGCGCGCGCCGTCATCCTGGCCACCGGCTCGGAGTACCGCCACATGAACGTGCCCGGCGAGGAGGAATTCTCCGGCCGCGGAGTCTCCTACTGCGCGACCTGCGACGGCTTCTTCTTCAAGGATCGTCGCCTGGCCGTCATCGGCGGCGGCGACTCCGCGATGGAGCAGGCGACCTTCCTGACGAACTTCGCGTCCGAGGTCGTCGTCGTGCACCGCCGCGACGCCCTGCGCGCCTCGCGCGTCATGGCTGAGCGCGCCCTGAACAACCCGAAGATCTCCTTCGAGTGGAACGCGACCGTCTCCGAAGTCCTGGGTGACGAGGCCGTGACCGGCCTGCGCCTGGCGTCCACAGTGGACGGATCCACCCGTGAAATCGCCGTGGACGGCGTCTTCGTCGCGATCGGCCACCTGCCCCGCACGGGCTTCCTGCGTGACCAGGTCGCCCTCGACGAGGCCGGCTACATTACGGTCGACGAGCCGTCGACGCGCACGTCCGTGGCGGGCGTGTTCGCGTGCGGCGATGCCGTGGACCACACGTACCGTCAGGCCATCACGGCGGCTGGCTCCGGCTGCCGCGCCGCCCTGGACGCGGAGCGCTGGCTGGCGTCCCTGGGCGACCAGGCGTGATCTCCCCCACTCCAACCGGCGCGTCCGGCGCTGGCTCTCTCCGTCCTCGTATCTGCCCATGCGGGTCGGGAGCGATGCTGGCGCAGTGCTGCGGGCGATACCTGGATGGCGAGGCAGCTCCGACCGCTGAGGCGCTCATGCGGTCGCGCTACACGGCATTCGCGCTGCGCGACGAGGACTATCTGTTCCGCACGTGGCACCCGCGCACGCGCCCCGCTCCCCCCTACTGGGTGGAGGGGACGCAGTGGACGGGTCTGCAGATCCTGGGGGCCGAGGCCGGGGGTCCTTCCGACGAGGAGGGCGCCGTGACGTTCGTGGCCTCGTGGCGGGACGCATCGACCGGTGAAACCGGGCAGATGCGGGAGCATTCGCGCTTCTCGCGTAGGGCCGGGCGCTGGGTCTACGAGTACGGCGCAAACGACTGACACTACGGTAGGATTTTCATATGTTTGTTCGTCGACTCCTGTCACCCCCCGTTATCGTCGGGGCTCTTCTCGTCGTGGCGGTTGCTATCGCCGGTGATTTCATTGCAAATCCCCTGCCGATCGACACCGCCGTGTGGTCCAACTTCATCGAGTCACGCTCTCCCGCGATGAATACGTTCATGACGGGCGCGTCCTGGCTGTTTGATCCGAAGCGCGCTATCGTCTTGGCGCTGTTGGTCGCGGCCGCCGTCTGGTGGTTCATCAAGAAGGTCGTGCACGCGCTCTACGTCCTGTCGTCGGTTGTGCTCTCGGCTGCGAATAGCTTCGTGATTAAGCACCTGTACGAGCGTCCCCGCCCCGAAGAGGCGTACCGCTTGATCACTGAGGACGGCTATTCCTTCCCGTCGGGTCACGCGACGGTCGTCACGGCGCTGGTGGTCTCCCTCGTGATGGTGATGACGATGACGCGCGTCGGGCGCCAGATTCGTCACCTGCTGTGGGTCGCCGCGGTCGTCTTCATCGCGTTTATCTGCGTGACGCGTCTGTACCTGGGTGTCCACTGGGTGACGGACGTGCTGGGCGGTTTCGGTGTCGGCCTGGGTTCCACGCTGATCCTGTCGCCGTTCATGCTGCGACCGAACGCGTTGCGTTGGGTTCGCTGAGGTCACATCTGATTGCTGCTGGTGCGCCCGGGGCTACGGCCCCGGGCGCTTCTGTATGCGTCTGTGAGGCCCGATCACACCCCGACATGGATCACACCCGCCTCGGTTCCAAAAGGTCCGCAGAGGCCCTGGAAGGCATGGCCGCGGTGTCCGTGGACGGCGGCAGGGCCTGGCCGGACAACGAGCCGACGCGCCAACCCACACGTCAGAACTGCAGGCGCCGCTGGTACAAAGGGCGCCGGAGGGCCCGGGCGGGCTTCGAGATCGCCACACGCGAGCTTCGCTCGGAGTGGTCGATCTCGCGGGCGGCCGGGCCCGAAGGCGCCCGGCAACACCAGCAGCGCCACAAGCAACACCCACACGACCACCCGGGCACGCCAAAGGGGCGGGTACCGAAGTACCCGCCCCTCACTCAGCCACGACCTCGTCGAGGCTCAGGCTGAATCAGGCTCAGCCCTGGCGGCGGCGCATGTCGTAGACCGCGAAGCTATCGTCGATGGAGCCGTAGAATCAGATGGTCGTCGACTTGAAGGTCAGCGCGTACTAGGGTTCAGTCGCGGAGATGTAGGCCTCGTTCTTGTGGGTGCCGAGGCTCATGGAGATGCCGACCTTATCGCGCATCTGGATAGTGGTACCACCCTTGGTCTGATAGCCGGACCACGTAGGGCGCTTGATCTCGAGAGTAACGACCTTGTTACCGGCGGTGGCCGTGGCGTTGACGCCGTCGGGAGCCGAGTCGGGGTTGGAGTTACCTGCGGGAGTGATCGTGTGCGGCAGCGTGATGGTCACGACCGAGTTCAGGCAGCCCTCAGTGGTGGAGGCGCAGGAAAACTCGACGACGTATCGTTGTTCGACGCCTGACAGGTAGGAGTCCTCGTCGGCATTGATTGCAAGTTTGAGGGTGGGGGCGGCCGCGTATGTGGGCAGTGATGTCACGCCAAGAATGACGAGAGTAGTCGTCACCAACATGGCAAGCATCTGGGTCGGCCTCGAGGCCTTTCACCATGTGTCGTTGATGTACACAGCGTTCTCCTGTTGTGTGGATAAAGGATGAATCAGGCTAATTTTAGCGGTTGCAGAGCACGTGTGAAATGGTCGTAACTATCGCAAATCCGCTCGTATCTACAGGTCTATTGGGCCAGATCTCGAACATCTGACCGATTGTGCGAAAGACTTATCCACACGTGTGTACAGGTCTGTGGATGCATATTGCCGGAATACCAGTTCAGGGTCGTTAGTCCCAGAAGTAATCACTAATGATTGACGTTATCCACATACATGACCAACTGGTCGGATAAATAACGGCACACAGCCTCCGATAAGCTGACATATGAGGCCATCACCAACAAATTGCGGAAGCTCACATACGAGAAAACCCGCAACCATGAGGTTGCGGGTGAAAAGTGGAGCTAACGGGACTCGAACCCGTAACCCCCTGCTTGCAAAGCAGGTGCGCTACCAATTGCGCCATAGCCCCGTAGGAGAAGCTCAGTCCTCCACGACGTCCGTCACGGACATCCACAGATCGGCATTGTCAGAAAGATCAAGGAGAATTTGTCGAACGACGATACCAACGGCAACGACGGATCCGACAGCCACGCAACATGTGACCAGCTTCTTCATGATGATCCTCCGCTCAAATTCGCCTGCGGATGGTGGGCCTAGGTGGGCTCGAACCACCGACCTCAGTCTTATCAGGACTGCGCTCTAACCTACTGAGCTATAGGCCCAACCGGCACCCTTGCGGACACTCGGATATAGTACACAGCATCGAGCCCTTCAGTAAAATCGAGAGTTGGTGACGTCCGCCACGCGCCCGCCGCGCAGGGGCGCGGAGCAGAAAAGAGAACCCTCGTGACCACGATTATCGACTATGTTCGCAGGGCAACGACGCCGCTGCGCACAGACCTTACGCCAGCCGATGCCCTCATCCTCGCCACACTGTCGTACGCGGACTTCCATACTCTGGCCGGCCCCCGCTCCGCCCGGGGATGCCTCCTGCGCGAGGTCGCCCAGGCCTCGTCCATCCGCGCCCTCTACGATCACGCGATGCTCACCGAACGTAACCGTGTGCTTCTGCGCTCCCTGCTGGGCGCAGTCGGCGCGAGTCCGCGGTTTCGAGACATGCGGGTGCGCGACGCCGTCACGCGGATCGGCGTGCAGCCGCTCGCACAGTTCGGCGCGGTCACGTTCATCGACGAGGCCGGGGCGAGCTACGTGGCGTTCCGCGGCACCGATGGCACTGCGGTCGGCTGGGCGGAGGATGCGCACTTCGGCCTGGATTTTCCGACGATTGCTCAGCTGTGGGCGGCGCGCTACCTGCGATATGTGGCCCGATGCACTCCCGGACCGATCACCGTCATCGGCCACTCCAAGGGCGGGAACTTGGCCCTGTATGCGGCCGCCGCGACGAGCGTACCGACGCTCCAGCACGTGTTTTCCTTCGATCCCGTCGGCTTCCCCGAATCCGTCATCGATGACGGTTTCTTTTCCGGCATCGCACCTCTGACGAGCGTCTATACGCCGGCCGAATCCTGGGTGAGTCCCCTGTTTCCGCTGCCCACAGGCGCTTCGATCATTGCATCGCTCTGGCGGGGTCCGCTGAGCCACAACCCGTACACGTGGCTGATCGACGGATCTTCACTTCTGTGCGACTCAAGGAACCCGTCGCGCTCGGGGGCTGCGCTCGGGGGCCTCGTCGATCTCCTACTGAGGGTCCGGCCGATTCGGGTCGTCCAAGACCGCTGAGAGGCCTCTGCGAGTGGCTTTCGGCTGCCTCGGATCGGCTCGCACCATTGCCCCCCAATGCGCACGTTAACCCACCTAGTAGCGGCTAACACGCACACGCACACGCACACGGGCATAGCAAAAGGGGCCGACATTAGCCGACCCCTTGCGCATGATGTTCTCACTCGTCCATGAGAGACACCTTGATGCCGCCCACCAGGGACGCGACAACGTTGTAGAGCATGGCACCCAGCGTCGACAGGGCGGTGAGCAGAATGACGTTGATGACGGCGACGATGGTCGCGTAAGAGATGACGCGGGGCAGGCGCGCGTAGTCGAGGAGGTCGACGAAGCGACCAGCACCGACGGTCTGGAGGAATTCTTCGATCTGACTGAAGACGTGCATGGCGTCGACCATGAGCCACAGGACGATGGTGGCGATGACGAGCGCGATGCCCAGGGCGACTGACAGAAGGAAAGATACCTTCATGACGGTCCACGCGTCGATGCGCGCGATCGCCAGGTCAACTCGGCGGGGAGCGTCTGTGCGGGCGCTCGTGACGTGGTCACTCATGGGGTTCCTTCCAGGTCGCACTTCCTACAGCCAGGCTACCGTATCGCCGGGCCCCGGCGCAGGGTCCGCGCCGCTTTGGAATGTTGATCACGGGACGAGGGCAGGCCTCGTCCCGTGATTGTCGTTTACTTATCGGTGTCGTCGGCTGTGTTGCCGCCCTCGGTGGGCGCATCCGTCTCGGCGAGGGTGTTCTCCTGGGGGAGATCCTCTGTGGAGGCGGTCTGCGCGGAATCGACCACGACCTCATCACCAGAGTCATCACTGGAATCGTCGCCGGAGTCGGGGTTACGGGTGATCGCGATAATGCGGTCGCCTTCGTCCGGTCGGGCAAAGATGACGCCCATAGTGTTGCGGGTGGTGGGTCGAACGTCGGAGGCGTTGACTTGGACGAGTTTGCCGGATTCGGTGATGACCATGACGTCTTCGTCGGGGCGCACGACGAGGGCACCGACGAGCCCGCCGCGTTCGTCGACGAGCTTACCGACGCGCACGCCGAGGGTGCCACGCGACTTGGTCGGGTATTCGTCGACGGGGGTGCGCTTGGCGTAGCCGGATTCGGTGACGATCAGCAGATCGGTGTCCTCGCGCGGAACCTCCATGCTGAGGAGTTCATCGTCGCCGCGGAACTTCATGCCGCGCACGCCGGACGTGGAGCGGCCCATAGAGCGCAGCTGCTCGTCGGTGGCGGTGAAGCGCACGGCCTGGCCGTCGCGGGAGACGAGGATGAGGTCCTCGTCGGCCATGATGGTCTGCGCGGAGACCAGTTCGTCGGGCTTGCCGTCTTCGTCCTCGCGCAGGTTGATGGCGATGATGCCGCCGGAGCGGGGCGAGTTGTACAGGCTCAGCGGGGTCTTCTTCACCAGGCCGCGCTTAGTGGCCAGGACGAGGTAGTCGGCGTCCTCGTAGGTGCGGATCGCGAGAACCTGCGCGATGTGCTCATCGGGCTGGAATGCCAGCAGGTTGGCGACGTGCTGGCCCTTGGCGTCGCGGCCGCCTTCGGGGATCTCGTAGGCCTTGGCGCGGTAGACGCGGCCGAGGTTAGTGAAGAACAGCAGCCAGTTGTGCGTGGTCGTGACGAAGAAGTGTTCGACCACGTCGTCGCCGCGCAGCTGGGTGCCGCGCACGCCCTTGCCGCCGCGCTTTTGGGAGCGGTAGTTGTCCGTACGGGTGCGCTTGGCAAAGCCGTCACGGGTGATGGTGACGACGACGTCCTCTTCGGGGATGAGGTCTTCCATCGACATTTCCCCGTCGAAGGGGAGGATACGGGTGCGGCGCTCGTCGCCGAACTTGTCGACGATGTCGGACAGTTCGGTGGAGATGATGGCGCGCTGGCGCTCGGGCTTGGCGAGGATGTCGTTGAGGTCGTCGACGCGGGCCTTGAGTTCGGCGTACTCGTCCATGATCTTTTGACGCTCGAGGGCGGCCAGGCGACGCAGCTGGAGGGCCAGGATCGCGTCGGCTTGGATGGCGTCCACGTCGAGTAGTTCGATCAGGCCGGCGCGGGCCTCGTCGACGGTGGGGGAGCGGCGAATGAGGGCGATGACCTCGTCGAGGGCGTCGAGGGCCTTCAGGTAGCCTTCGAGGATGTGCAGGCGTTCGAGGGCCTTGCGCAGGCGGAAGCGCGTGCGGCGCACGATGACGTCCATCTGGTGGGTGATCCAGTGGCGGATGAAGCCGTCGATGGACAGGGTGCGAGGAACGCCGTCGACGAGCGCGAGCATGTTGGCGGAGAAGTTCTCTTGCAGGCTGGTGCGCTTGTAGAGGTTGTTGAGGACGACTTTGGCGACGGCGTCGCGCTTGAGGACGATGACGAGGCGCTGGCCGGTACGACCGGAGGTTTCGTCGCGGATGTCGGCGATGCCGCCGATTGCTCCGTCGCGCACGAGCTGGGCGATCTTATCGGCCAGGTTGTCGGGGTTGACCTGGTAGGGTAGCTCGGTGACGACGAGGCACTGGCGGCCCTGGATTTCCTCAACGTTCACGACGGCGCGCTGCGTGATAGACCCCCGGCCGGTGCGGTAGGCGTCTTCGATGCCCTTGTGGCCGAGGATGGTGGCGCCGGTGGGGAAGTCGGGTCCGGGGATCAGCTTGAGGAGTGCTTCGAGGAGTTCTTCGCGCGAGGCCTCGGGGTTGTCGAGCGCCCACTGGACGCCGCGCGCGAGTTCGCGCAAGTTGTGCGGCGGGATGCGCGTGGCCATGCCGACGGCGATGCCTTCGGATCCGTTGGCCAGCAGGTTGGGGAAACGGGCGGGCAGGATGGTGGGTTCCTGGTTGCGGCCGTCGTAGTTGTCCTGGAAATCGACGCATTCTTCGTCGATGTCGCGGACCATTTCCATGGCCAGGGGTGCCATCTTGCACTCGGTGTAACGGGGGGCCGCAGGGCCCAGGTTGCCGGGGGTACCGAAGTTGCCCTGGCCGGCGACGAGGGGGTAGCGCAGCGACCAGGGCTGCACGAGGCGCGCGAGGGCGTCGTAGATCGCAGCGTCACCGTGGGGGTGGTAGTTACCCATGACCTCGCCGACGACGCGGGAGGACTTGGAGAACGAGGAGGTGGGGCGGTATCCGCCGTCGTACATGGCGTACAGGACGCGACGGTGGACGGGCTTGAGGCCGTCGCGTACGTCGGGTAGAGCGCGTCCGACGATGACGCTCATCGCGTAGTCGAGGTAGGAGCGCTGCATCTCCTTTTGCAGGTCGACCTGGCGAATGCGCTCGGTGTCCGAGATGTGCCGCGCGTCAGTAGTCTGCTCGTCGCTCACGTTTTTCCTTACGTTGTTTCTGCTCGATCAGACCCGCCCGGTACGAGGCCGGGGCTGGGCTGGTCGCGGGTGATGTCAGATGTCGAGGAAGCGCACGTCTGTTGCGTTGCGCTGGATGAACGTGCGGCGTCGGTCGACGTCGTCGCCCATGAGGATCGTGAAGGTTTCGTCGGCGTCTGCGGCCTCGTCGAGGGTGACCTGCTTGAGGATTCGGTGTTCCGGATCCATGGTGGTCTCCCACAGTTCATGGTCGTTCATTTCGCCGAGGCCCTTGTAGCGCTGGATGCCGCCCTCCTTGGGCAGGCGGCGGTTCGCGGCGGCGCCGGCGGCGAGCAATTCGTCTCGCTCCTTGTCGGAGTAGGCAAATTCATGTTCGGCGTTGGTCCACTTGATGCGGTATAGCGGAGGCATCGCGATGAAGGTGTGGCCACCCTCGATGAGGGGACGCATGTAGCGGAAGAGGAGGGTCAGCAGCAGCGTGGCAATGTGCTGGCCGTCGACGTCGGCGTCCGCCATGATGACAATCTTGCCGTAGCGGAGCTTCGAGATGTCGAAGTCTTCGCCGATGCCGGTCCCGAAGGCAGTGATGAGGGAGCGGATCGTGTCCGAGGACAGGGCTCGGTCCAGGCGCGCCTTTTCGACGTTGAGGATCTTGCCGCGGATCGGCAGGATGGCCTGGCGCTCGGGGTCGCGGCCGCCGACGGCGGAGCCGCCTGCGGAGTCACCCTCGACGATAAAGATTTCACATTCGGAGGGCGTGCGCGAGGAACAGTCGCGCAGCTTGCCGGGCATGGAGGCGGATTCGAGGACGCCCTTGCGGCGCGTGGCCTCACGCGCCTTGCGAGCGGCGACGCGGGCGGCCTGGGCGGCCTGACCCTTGGCGATGATGGCCTTAGCGTCGGCGGGGTGGGCGTCGAACCAGTCGGTGAGCTTGGAATACACCTGTTGGGCGACGAAGGTGCGGGCCTCGGTGTTGCCGAGCTTGGTCTTTGTCTGACCTTCGAACTGAGGTTCGGTGAGCTTGATCGAGATGACGGCAGTCAAGCCTTCGCGGACGTCGTCACCGGTGAGGTTGTCGTCCTTGTCGCGGATGATGCCCTTGTCGCGGCCGTAGCGGTTGACGAGGGAGGTCAGCGCAGTACGGAAGCCCTCCTCGTGCATGCCGCCCTCGGTGGTGTTGATGGTGTTGGCAAAGGTGTGGACGGAGGAGGAGTAGGCGGTGGTCCACTGCATGGCGATTTCCACGCTCATGGTGCCTTCATCGTTGTCGGCTTCGAAGTCGATGATCTCGTTGTTGATCGTGTCGGACTTCTTGGCGGAATCGAGGTATTCGACGTAGTCGCGCAGGCCGTGCTCGTAGCAGTAGGTGACGGTGCGGTGGCCCTTGGTCTTCTTGTCCGAGGTCTCCTCGCCGCCTGCGATCTCGTCGCCTTCGTCGGTGGCGGACTCACGCTCGTCGGTCAGGGTGATGCGCAGGCCCTTGTTGAGGAACGCCATCTGCTGGAAGCGCTGACGCAGGGTCTCGAAGTCGAATTCGACGGTTTCGAAGATCTCGGGGGCCGGGTAGAAGACCTGCGTGGTGCCGGTTTCGTCGGTTGCTTCGCCGCGTTCGAGGGGGGTGATGGGGGTGCCGCCGTTTGCGAACGACATGCGCCACACGTAGCCCTGGCGGCGGATTTCGGTGTTCACACGGGTGGACAGGGCGTTGACGACGGAGATGCCGACGCCGTGCAGGCCGCCAGAGACGGCGTATCCGCCGCCGCCGAACTTGCCGCCGGCGTGGAGGATCGTCATGACGACCTCGACGGTGGGCTTGTGCTCGGTGGGGTGCTCGTCGACGGGGATGCCTCGGCCGTTGTCGACGACTTTGATGCCGCCGTCTGCCTGGATGGTGACCTCGATGTGGTCCGCGTAGCCGGCCAGGGCCTCGTCGACGGAGTTGTCGACGACCTCGTAGACGAGGTGGTGCAGGCCGCGTTCGCCGGTCGAGCCGATGTACATGCCCGGACGCTTGCGGACGGCTTCCAGGCCTTCGAGGACGGTGATGTCCGATGCGCCGTAGGACTGCTCGCCTTCGGCGGTCTTCTCGTTGTCAGCCACGTGGCTCCCCTCGCATTGCGCGAAAAATAGATGTTTAACCTTGTAGATTCTACCAAAAATGGGGCTTGCACCAGGGACTGACAGACCCAGAAGGTTACTTTACAAACTGCGAGATTGCAACGAAAACAACACTGTGATCAGTCGCATTGCGAGCGCTACTGCGACGCGACAACACGGGGCCGCCCTCCCAGGTGGGAGGGCGGCCCGTTCGCGCGCATGCGCAGTGTCGGTAAGGGTAAAGATCAGCACGCCGTGGTGGGTGCCGAATGGCTCACCTCAGCCTATTGACGAGCGAAGGTCACGGCTGCCAAGTCCAGTCCGGGATGCTGGCATTAAAGTCGTCCCAGTCGAGCGTCTTGAAGGTGACGGGATCGTTCGGGTAGGGCATCTTGTAGGCCTTCTGGAAGGTCTTGGTCTGGCCGACGGGGACGCGCACGATGGCGAAGTTGTCGTAGCCAGCGGGTTCCTTGCCCTTAGCGTAGTAAGCAGGGTTCATGTCGATACCCTTCTGCTTCAGCGAGGGCGTGTTGAGCAGCGCGGACTGCTCCTCGCTGGAGTTGTTCGTCATCGAGTAGGTGACGACGAGCGTGTCGGAACCTTCCTTGTCGGCGGGGCCCTTCTCGATCTTCGTGATCTCGATGTGGAGACCGGAGGAGTAGTCGACCGAGTACTGGCCGTTCGCGTGGTAGCCGCCGGGGTTCGGCGCAGCGGTCGGGGCAGAGCCGGTAGCAGACGTCGTCGGCTTCGGGTTCGGCGCGCTAGTTGTCGGGTTCGGCGCGCTGGTCGTCGGGTCGGCCGTCGCACTGGTGGAGGTGGAGTCCGAATCCGGATCCTCTTCTTCGTCGCCACTGAGGAAGAAGTATGCGCCGACGCCGATGAGGATGAGCACGAGAACGCCCGCGATGCCGCCGATGATCAGCGGAAGCTTCGACTTGGGGTCCTCGGGCTGCATACCCGGCATTCCCGGCATTCCCGGCATTCCCGCCCCGTACTGCGCCTGTGCACCGTACTGCGCCTGTGCACCGTACTGGTCCATGTAACCAGCGGGCATCTGCTGGGTCTGATCCACGTAGCCGCCCTGCGAATAGGCGTTAGGGTCAGCCTGGCCGTATGGCTGCGGCGAACCAGGGTAACCACCCTGGTCATTTCCCTGGTTCCAGGGATCCTGGCCCCCGGGAGCGTACGGGTTACTCATAGTGACTCCTCATAGAAAGCGCACCAATGTGCGGGATGATATTTGGAAGCGTAGCAAAATCTGACTGAAATGGGGAGTGGTTTTTATACACCGCCGCCAGTTAATCAAGGTTTTGCTTGCGATTCCGCGCAGGTTCCGTCATTTCGCTCGACCCCGAAACCCACTCGTCGCGGGGGCGCGAGTCCCAGAATGTGAACGAATTAACATAATCTATTAGAATATCTTTCTTATCATTCACACTCAAGGGGTGGGTTGATGTTACATATCACATTTTCTCAACCATTGCGACGACTATCAACCATCAAACGAAGCGGGGCACCACATCCACTGGTGCTCTTTCTTCACATTATCCGAGCTCGTCATGTCGACGTGCCCAAGGTTCTTCGAAAGGTCGACTAAGTACTGGTCGGTCGGTGTGGTTTGCTCATCGTTGTTTCACCGTTGGATGATCTCTCCGACGAGCCTATGACAACCTGATCGCCCGGCGACAAGGCCTATCCGTAGTCCGCCCGGGGGCCTCGGCCTCGAACGACGTAGGGACCTTTCTTCCAGGAGGGGGCGACGGGACCCAGGATGATCAGCTGTTCGACGACGCCGGATCCTACTTCCTCGGCGATGCGCCGCTCGACGCTGGGCAGCATGAGCTGGAGCTGTTTGGCTCTGGCAGTGGAGTCGGCACGCACGATGAGTTTGTGTCCATCAAAGGTCTCAATGAACGTGTGGTCCGCGTTGTTGGGACCCACGATGTCCCGCCATTTCGCCATGACGGACCCCATTTTGGTGGGGGTATCCCATTCGCGTATCTTGATCGTGCGCGCCAGGATTGCACCCAGCGAGTCGGCCCGTCGGTAGCGCGGGCGCATGGCGGCCATGCCGGGGGATCGGCTCCACGAGTCTTCGGTTCCCGCCAGGGCTTGGCGCAGCGCGGCGAGGTCGCCCTCGGGGTCATCCTCGGCGGACGAGGCCGGGGCGGGCACTCCGTTCACGTGTCCGTAGGCGGCGGCGCGGGCGGCGGCGCGAGCCTGGATGCCGTCGGTGCCGTCCGCGGCGAGGCGACCGAGTCCGTCGGTTTCGATGGCCGCGTATTCGCTGGATCCATCGAGGGTGCGCCTGGGGCGTGTTTCGTCGAGGCCCCAGGAGGGCAGGGTGGAGCGGATATATCCGTGGTTGCGGGCGACGCGCTGGGCGCGTTCGAGGGCGCGGACGACGAATTCGCCGGGGTCTTCGTCGGGGCCGAGGCCTCCCGCTCCTTCGTGGTCCTCGACGGCGGTGATCGGCGAGGTGGCGGTGAATTCGTCGCGTTCAGACATGATCGGAGGCGTCGATGACGGTGCCGCGCTCGGGGTCGAGGCGCACGTGGAGGGCGTGGTGGTCGAGGGAGGGTGGCAGGTCGGCGGCGACCGCGCAGGTGACAATGATCTGTTCGGCCTTCGAGGCCAGGGCTGCCAGGCCCGACCGGCGTGAGGAGTCGAGTTCGGCGAAGACATCGTCGAGGATGAGGATCGGGGTGTCGCCATCGTCGCTGAGTAGTTCGAAGGACCCGAGACGCAGGGCGAGGGCGACAGACCAGGATTCGCCGTGGGAGGCGTAGCCTTTGACGGGCATGGTGCCGAGGCTGAGGGTTAGGTCGTCGCGGTGCGCGCCGACGAGGTTGACACCGCGCTCGGTTTCCTTCTCACGAACGAGCGCGAGCGCTGCGAGCAGACGCTGGGTTTGCGCGTCCACGTCGGTGAGGTCGGCGCTGGCCGGGTTATCGGGATCCGTACCGATGATGCGGTCGACAGAGGCGTCGAAGGCGAGGCACAGGTGGCGCGGCGAATCGGCGACGTCGTCATAGGCGCGCGCGGCCGGCTCGGTGAGCGAAGCCGCAATGGACGCTCGCGTGGCCGTGATGCGCGCGGACAGGGCGGCGAACTGCTGATCCCACACTTCTAACGTCGATAGGTCGGGGGATTGGCCGCGGCGGATCGAGGCCTGGGCGGCCTTCATGAGTGCGGCGCGCTGGCGCGCGACCCGGTCGAAGTCGGAGCGCACGGAGGCGTGGATGGGGGAGAGCTGCGTGGCCAGATCGTCCAGGAAGGAACGGCGGACCGACGGGTCACCGCGCACGAGCGAGAGGTCCTCGGGCGCGAACACGACCGTTCGCACGATGCCCAGGATCTCGCGGGGCCTCACCTGCGTACGGTTAATGCGCGCCCGATTCGCCTTGCCGCGCACGATTTCCAGCTCGATGACCTGCTCGCGGCCTGAGGCCACGACCCGCGCGCGGATGACGGCTCCGCCCGGGGCGGCCTCGGCCTCGTCGATGGGGATCCGCACGAGCGCACCCTCCGCGCCAA
Source organism: Actinomyces sp. ICM47 (assembly GCF_905369875.1). Classification (NCBI taxonomy): domain Bacteria; kingdom Bacillati; phylum Actinomycetota; class Actinomycetes; order Actinomycetales; family Actinomycetaceae; genus Actinomyces; species Actinomyces sp. ICM47. The sequence continues at coordinate 25,375 of NZ_CAJPJE010000009.1, read as the reverse complement.
CCCTGTGCGACGAGAAGGTGGACAGGTAGGCGAGCGCCTCAATGAGGTTGGTCTTGCCCTGGCCGTTCGCGCCCACGAGGACTGTGGGTCCCGCGGGCAGCTCGACGACCCCGTGCTTCCAGGAACGGAAGTCGTCGAGGGCCAGGTGGGAGACCCGCACGTCAGACGCCGAAACGAATGGGCATCAGCAGGTAACGGAACTGCGCGATCTCGCCCTCGTCGGCCTTCTTCTGACCGGTGATGACGGCCGGCTTCGTCGGGTGCGTGAAGCCGAAGCGCACGTAGTCGGTGTCCAGGACCTGAAGGCCGTCGATGAGGAACTGCGGGTTGAACGCGGTCGAAATATCGTCGCCGTGCAGGGTTGCCTCGATGGCTTCGGAAGCCTGAGCGTTGTCGCCCTGACCGGCTTCGAGAACCAGCTGGCCGTCGGTGAAGGCCAGGCGCACGGAGGTCTTGCGCTCGGCGACCAGCGACATACGCTTGACGGCCTCGAGCAGCGCGTGACGGTCGACGACGGCCTGGATCGGCGTGGATTCGGGGAAAAGGCGGCGCACAGCGGGGTAGTCGCCGTCCATGAGCGTGGAAGTGGTGCGGCGGCCCTGGGCGGTGAATCCGATGAGGGACGAGGCACCGGGCTGAGATTCGCTGGACAGGCCGACCTCAACCTTGGCACCCGAGGTCATCGACTTGGCGACGTCCTGGAGAATGCGGGCCTTAACCAGGGCGACCTCTTCGATCGAGGTGTCGGCGGGTTCCCAGTCGAGTTCACGCATGGCCAGGCGGTAACGGTCGGTGGCCAGCAGCGTAATCGCCGGGCCGTTGATTTCGATGCGTACGCCCGTCAGCAGGGGCAGCGTGTCGTCGCGGGACGCTGCGATGGACACCTGGGAGACAGCCTGGGACAGCGTGGATGAGTCGATGGCACCGATGCCCTTGGGCTGGGCGGGCAGCAGTGGGTATTCGTCCAACGGCATGACTGCCAGCGTGAAGTGCGAGGAGCCGCAGACCAGGTTCACCTTCTGGCCGTCCAGCTCGACGGAGACCGGCTTGGAGGGCAGCGACTTGGAGATGTCAGCCAGGAGACGGCCAGAGACCAGGACCTCGCCGGCCTCGTCGACTGTGGCGGGGATGTGCGAGTTCGCGGAGACCTCGTAGTCGAAGGAGGACAGGGTCAGTTCGTCGCCCTCAGCCTTGATGCGCACGCCGGCCAGAATCGGAGAGGCCGGACGCACGGGGAGCGCGCGGGCGGTCCACGACACGGCTTCGGCCAGAACATCGCGGGCGACGGTGAACTTCATAGCTGCCTCCAAAACGCAAAACGAATTGATCACTACTTTACCCACAAGTGTGCCCACGTGGGGCGCGATTCTTGCTTGGCACTCGCGCTGGTCACGACGCGTCAGCGCTGTTGTTGGGCGGAGACCTGTGAAAAAAATTTTCTTTTCGACTCTCCTTTCATCATAAGGGTTGTGAGTTCTGTGGATAACTCATTTTTTCGTTGAAAAATCTTGAAATTACATTGGTGTAATTACGTGGATGGATCTGTGTACTGTGCACGTGGACGTGTGGACGGCTGAAATTACAAGTTTTCGTCATTCACAGAGGGCCTCGTTTTCTCCACAGGGTTTGTTCGTTCATCCACGCGCTGTCCACATATCCTGTGAACGGTGCGCGGGCGCCGACTTTCGTCAGCGCCCGCGCGGGTTTTATGCTTCCCTGGCCTTTTGCTTGATGCGATTTGTAAGCTCGGACACATGGTTGAAGGTTTCGCGTTTCTCCTTCATGAGCTTCGAAATCTTCTTGTTCGCGTGCATGACCGTCGTGTGATCACGGCCGAAGGCCTGACCGATCTTGGGTAGTGACAGATCGGTGAGTTCACGGCACAGATACATGGCGATCTGGCGGGCTTCGACGACGGTGTGGCTGCGTTCGGAGGACCCCATCTGCTCGATGGTCACGCCGAAGTAGACGGCGCACTGGCTCATGATGAGGCTGACCGTAACCTCGTTATCGTCCGGGTTGGACACGAAATCCTTGAGCATCATCTGCGCCAGATTCAGGTCGATGCGCTCCTTGTAGAGGGACGCCCACGCGCCGATGCGCACGAGCGCGCCCTCCAGCTCACGAATGTTGGAGGAGATGCGCGAGGCCACGTATTCGAAGACTTCAGGAGTCACCTCGAAGCCTTCAGCATCCGCTTTCTTGTGCAAGATCGCGATGCGGGTCTCCAGGTCCGGCGGCTGAACGTCGACGAGCAAGCCCGAGGAGAAACGCGAGCGCATGCGGTCCTCGAAACCCTTGAGCTGCGCGGGAGGCAGGTCGGAGGTCAGGACAATTTGCTTGTTCGCGCTGTGCAGCGCATTAAATGTATGGAAGAAGCCTTCGACCGTCTGCTCCTTGTTGCCGATGAACTGGATGTCGTCGATAAGGAGGATGTCGAGTTCGCGGTAGCGGCGGTGGAAGGCCTCGACCTGCGAGTTATCCGTCTTGTTGAGGCGAATCGCGTTGATGAACTCGTTTGTGAACTCTTCGGAGTTGACGTAGCGGACCTTCAGGTGCGGCATCATCGACAGCGCGTTGTGGCCGATGGCCTGCAGCAGGTGCGTCTTACCCAGCCCGGAGTCGCCGTAGATAAAGAGAGGGTTGAAGGCGTTGCCTGGCGACTCCGACGCGGCCAGCGCGGCGGCGTGCGCGAAACGATTCGACGGGCCGATAACGAAGGTATCGAAGGTGAACTTTGGGTTCAGGTGCGTGGGAACTGCGTCGGCGCGGGAGTCTGCCGCGACGGGGGAACGCTGTCCCTTCTTTTTCTTCTCGTGGTACGAGGCCGGGGTGGGGGTCGGAGGAACCGGCGCGGGAGCGGGGGGTTCTTCTTCTTCCTCCTCCTCTTCCTTCGTTTCCACGAGTTCCAGGGACGGATCGACCGTGATGGCGATGCGTACGGGGCGTCCGAGGTTCACGGACAGGGCGGTCGTCAGCTTGTTTTGCGCCTTATCTTCGATCCACTGCTTCGTGAAGCCGTTAGGGACGGCCAGGAGGATCGTCCCTTCGATATCGCCGAGCGGGCGCGCGGAGCGCAGCATCGACGTCGCAACGGGACCCAGTTCGTCGGTGGGAACTGCGTCGAGGGCGACAGCCCACGCGCGTGTGAGGGAATCTGGCTCCACGACTATCTCCGAACACAATATACGGTGAATTCAGTCACGACTTAAGGGTGATGTACGTGACCTTATGACATGTTCAAAGTGTAGTCCGCACACAGGCTTATACACAGGTTGGGGATGGAGCTGTGGAGAACTATCACAGAATCACATGTATGTAGTTACAACTTTGGGGGCGCAGAGTGACGCGGAAAGCAAATTGACACACAGCTTGTGGATAACTGTCGTCATCCACCGCTGTGGAAGAGGTTGCTCCACAGCGATTTCCACAGCTGTGGAAACTGTGTGTGACGCGGTGTGTAATTTCGCCCCGTTGACTCCCCGCCCACATCCGCTTAGTCTTGGAAATTGTTTGCGCCCATTTCGGGCGTGTGTCCCCGCTATCGTGCCCTGATCGGGCCGGTAGCCCAACCGATTAACGAGTGGGAGACCACTCCCCGCCGAGGAGAATTGCCGTGACCACCAAGCGGACCTTCCAGCCCAACAACCGTCGTCGTTCGAAGACGCACGGCTTCCGTCTGCGCATGTCGACCCGCGCCGGCCGCGCCATTCTGGCTGCCCGCCGTCGCAAGGGCCGTGCCAAGCTGTCCGCCTGAGACACCCCGGTGCTGCCGCGCGCGCACCGCATGGTTGACCCAGCGGATTTCACCGCCGCGATCCGACACGGAGCGCGCGCAGGAGATCCACTGGTTGTCGTCCACGTCCGAGCCGACGAGGAGCGTAACAGTCGCCTCGTCGGTTTCGTCGTACCCAAGCGGGAAATCAAGCGCGCCAACGGGCGCAATCGCGTCAAGCGGCAGCTGCGCCACCTCATGCGCGAACGCGTCGCCGACCTACCCGAAGGAACCAGGCTCGTCGTGAGGGCATCCTCCAAGGCCCTCGGCGTGCCCTCCAAGGAACTCGGTACACATCTTGACCGCGTGATGGAGCGAGCGTGGCGCAAGTGGAACGCGCGATCACAGTCGTGAGGCGAGTGTTTGTCGCACTCGCCTCCGCGCCCATCATCGCCTACCAGCGATACATCTCCCCGGCCTTCGGTCCCCGGTGCCGCTACGCGCCCAGCTGCTCCGCCTACGCGCTGCAAGCAATCCGCGTTCACGGCCCCATCAAGGGACTGATCCTCGGGGCCTGGCGCCTGCTGCGGTGCAACCCGTGGAGCCACGGGGGCGTAGACCACGTGCCCGCGCGTGGGCGCTGGAAACCAGAGGCCTGGGTCCCACCCGATGACTGGGCAGGCCACGACAACTGGGAACGACCCGCCCCCATGGGACTGGACCCGGAACATGACTTGACCGAGTAACCGGCCACGGCCTCGGAATGTAAGGAACAACGAAACAGCGGCGCCCAAGCGCCACGGCGAAAGCGAAAACTATGTTCGACGCAATTCTCCACCCCTTCGCGTGGGCCATCTCGTGGCTGTGGGTGTGGATCCATGACCTCCTGGTGCTCGTTGGAATGTCCTCCGGCTCCGGCATCGCGTGGGTCCTGTCCATCGTGCTGCTCACCATCCTGGTGCGCATCGCCATCATCCCGCTGTTCCTCAAGCAGATCCGATCCTCGCGCGCCATGCAGGCCATCCAGCCTGAGATGCGCAAGATTCAGGACAAGTACAAGGGCAAGAAGGACCAGGTCAGCCGTCAGAAGATGATGGAAGAGACCCAGGCCCTCCAGCGCAAGCACAAGGTTTCGCCCTTCGCCTCCTGCCTGCCGATGCTCGTTCAGATGCCCGTCCTGTTCGGTATGTACCGCGCGATCATCGCCGTCTCCTCCATCTCCGCCGGCACCTACACGTACCGAAGCGAGGCCGCTGACCACCTCGGCCCGCTCACCGAGTCCGTGTCCACCGAGATTGTGAACTCGACCGTCTTCGGTGTTCCGCTGTCGCGCACCTTGCGCGAATCCACGGGGGATCCGCTCATCGTCGGCGTCTTCGTCACCGCGATTATCCTCATGGTGGCCCTGCAGTTCTTCTCGATGCGCCTGTCCTTCCAGCGCAACATGCCCGACCTGGGTAACAACCCGATAGCTCAGTCGCAGCGCTCCATGATGTACGTGATGCCGCTGATGTTCATCTTCTCCGGTGTCTTCTTCCAGATGGGCGTCGTCATCTACACGGTGACCGCCTCCTTCTGGGCCCTCGGCCAGTCGTTCTGGACCGTCAAGGTCATGCCGACTCCCGGCTCCCCGGCCTACGCCGACCTGCTCTCCTCGCGTGAGTCCGCTTACCAGGAGTGGGCTAAGCCCTTCTTCCAGAACTATGACCGTGAGCGTGCTGCCCTGGGCACCGAGTCCACCGACCCACGCGTCGACGAACTCAACGAGCGCACGCTCGTCGCGGTGCGCTCCAAGGCTAAGAAACAGCACGTCGCCTCCGACTTCCCGGCCTCCATGACCACCGGCGAAATCATCACCGTCTACCGCAACCTCGCCTCCCAGAAGTGGACGACCCTGCCCGACGAGCAGTGGATGCACGGCTTGACCCTCGCCGTCGAAAAGCGCCTTGCTAAGCAGGAAGCCTCCGCCCAGCGTGCCGAGCTCCAGAAGCAGGTCCGCGAACGCCGCACTCTCGAGCGCGAGGCCACTAAGACCTCGTCCGAGTCGACCCCTGCCCAGGACACGAAGGACAGCACAAACAGCTCCCTGAGCGCCGAGGAGATTGAGCGCCGCCGCGTTGAGCGCCGCAAGGCCCGCCGCCACTCCGGCAAGAAGCACTGATCGACAATTCACGGTCCCGGAACCCGAGCGGGTACCCTGGATCTCAGCAAGACCCCATTTCCCATCATGGAGGACCCGTCATGAGTGACGACAATGCAGGCAAGCTCACCCGCCTCGAAGAAGAAGGCGAACTCGCCGCCGACTACCTGGAAGAACTGCTCGACATCGCTGACCTTGACGGCGACATCGAGATCGACGTCGAGAACGGTCGCGCATCCGTCGAGATCGTCGCCGACGATCCCGAGGCTCTCGAGCGCCTCGTCGGCGAGGATGGCGAGGTCCTGGACGCGCTCCAGGAACTGACCCGCCTGGCCGTCCAGACCGAGACCGGCGAGCGCTCTCGCCTCATGCTCGACATTGCCGGCTTCCGCGCCGAGCGCAAGGAAGAGCTGCGGGACATCACTCGCGAGGCCATCGCCCGCGTGCGCTCCACCGGTGAGGCTGTCAAGCTCGACGCCATGAACCCCTTCGAGCGCAAGGTCTGCCATGACGTCGTCGCCGAGGAGGGCCTGACCTCCGAGTCCGAGGGCGTCGAACCCCACCGCCGTGTCGTCATCCTGCCCGAGGTTTCCGACGGTGAGTGAGAACCCGAACGGGACGGGAAGGGGTCGCCAGGTGGGCGACCCCTTCGTCCCAGAAGAACCCACGCAGGCAGTCCGTGACTTCTTCGGCCCCGCTTTTTCCGACGTCGCGGAATACGCGCGCATGCTCGAGGAGGAGGGCGAGCTGCGCGGCCTGCTCGGTCCGCGCGACATGGAACGCATCTGGTCGCGTCACATCGTCAACTCCGCCGCCGTCCTCGACTTCATGCCCCGCAAGGAGGGGCGCGAGGTTCTGGACGTTGGCTCCGGCTCCGGTTTGCCTGGCATTGTGATCGCCGCGTGTCGGCCTGACCTGCACATTCACCTCGCGGAGCCCATGGCACGCCGCGTGGAGTGGCTTGAAGAGGTCGTCGAGGGCCTGGGCCTGGATAACGTGACCGTGCATCAGGCGCGTGCCGAGGAGCTGCGAGGCAAGGGCAAGGCCGACGTGGTCACTGCCCGTGCCGTGGCGAATATGAGCAAGCTCGTGCGCATGACGTCCAAGCTCATCGCGCCGGGTGGTTCGCTCGTAGCGCTCAAGGGGCGTCGCGCTCCAATTGAGGTGGACGAGGCCTCGGCTGAGCTACGCCGTCACCACCTGCGTGCCGAGATACACGAGGTTCCCTCGATCATGGAGGAAGAGTCGACGTACGTGGTGGTCTGCACCCGTATCAAGTAGGTTTTGCTGAAAGTGATGGCCGCCACATTGCAATGTGGCGGCCATCACTTTATTGTGAGTGAGCCTTTCTTCTGCATGTTTTTGTGGTGCCGTTGCGTCATTTTGAAGCTTGTGTGATCGACCGACGCGGCCAGGAGAATCGATCCTACAGAACATTTTTTTGGTGTTCGATGCAATGTGTCGTGATTCCTGTGTGTATTCATGCATCGCGGGCTTTCGATACTGTTAGTGTCGGCGGTGGCCCGTAGACTAGAGGCAGTAGCTAGGAAGGTGTCACGTGACAGCAGAAAACGCCCCTCTGTCCTCTCAGATTGAACGCAACATCGCCGATTTGCGTATGCTCGCAAACGCTGAGTATCGCAAGCCGGCGTCCACGCGCATCATTGCAATCGCCAACCAGAAGGGCGGCGTCGGTAAGACGACCTCGGCCGTCAACCTGGCTGCTGGCCTTGCAATGGGTGGTCTGTCGGTGCTTGTTATCGACGCGGACGCGCAGGGCAACGCATCCAGCGCGCTTGGCGTCGCGCACCCCGTGGGCACACCATCGACGTATGACGTGATGATCGGGGGAGCGGAGCTGGAGGATGTTGTCCAGCCGTGTCCCGATGTCGAGGGCATCCTCGTGTGCCCGGCGACAATCGACCTATCGGGTGCCGAGATTGAACTGGTTGACGTGCCCGGGCGTGAGAGTCGCCTGAAGGCTGCGCTCAGCCGGTACGTGGCGGCGCATCATGAGATTGACATTATCCTCATTGATTGCCCGCCCTCGCTCGGCCTCGTGACGCTGAATGTCATGGTGGCTGCCGACGAGGTTCTGATCCCCATTCAGGCCGAGTACTACGCTCTCGAGGGCCTGAGCCAGCTCTGGAATACGGTCGAGCGCGTCGGTGCGAGCATGAATCCCGGCCTGCGCGTGTCGGGAATGCTCCTCACCATGTCCGACAAGCGCACCCGCCTGTCCGAGGAGGTCGAATCTGAGGTGCGTGCGCACTTCCCGCATCACACGTTCGAGACGGTGATTCCCCGCAGCGTTCGCATTTCCGAAGCCCCCAGCTACGCACAGACCGCCATTACGTACGATCCGCGCAACGTTGGTGCTATCGCATACCGAAAGGCCGCCCTCGAGCTGTGCGATCGGCTTGCCGCCGCATTGTAAAACAGTGTTTCACGTGAAACATTGGCCCGCAGCCTGGGTTCTCCGCAGTTTGGAACGTAGTCATCACGATTCGCGACCATAAGTTCAACAAAGTGATCAAAGCCGCTCATCACCTGAGCGCAATGCATTGTTTCACGTGAAACAATAAACGCACGCAATTGAAGGAGTTATGCAATGGCGGATGCAACACCGAAGACTGAGGGCCACAAGGGTGCTCGCAAGCACACCGGCCTCGGTCGCGGTCTTGGCGCTCTCATCCCTCAGGCAGGTGAGCAGAAGCCACCGACACCCCCCGCCCTTCCTGCACGTCCACTCGACGTCTTCTTCCCCGAAGGCCCTGCCGCCAGCGGTAGGGGAGGATCCGCAAAGGATCTCCTCCAGCCTAAGCGCGCCACGGCCTCGTCGAACAAGAAGCGCCACGCAATGCCTACCCTGGACATTGGCGCGGCACGCCGCACGGTGAATGCATCTAATCCTCTTGGCTCCGGGATCAATGGCTCAGCCCCCGACCAGAGTGGTTCTACCCCGCGTGTTGTGCCCGTCGAAACCGTCGCTCAGTCTATTCCAGATGTTTCACGTGAAACATCTGAGGAGAATGAGCTTCTGCCCGTGCCCGGGGCGTCCTTCGCCGAAATTGCTATCGATCAGATCGTCCCCAATGCGAAGCAGCCTCGTGAGGTCTTCGACGAGGATGACCTGAAGGAACTGTCCGCCTCCATTAAGGAGGTCGGTGTTCTCCAGCCCGTCGTCGTTCGCAACATTCCCGCCACCGGCCGTTCCGAGAAGCTCCAGGAGTACCTCGCCGACAAGCCCGACGCGCGTTACGAACTGATCATGGGCGAGCGCCGCCTGCGTGCCTCCGAGCTCGCCGGCGAGACCACGATTCCAGCGATCATCCGAGAGACCGACGACGGGGATCTACTCCGCGACGCGCTCCTCGAGAACCTCCACCGGGCCCAGCTCAACCCGCTGGAAGAAGCGAGCGCATACCAGCAGCTCATGGCCGATTTCGGTGCGACTCAGGAAGAACTCGCCAAGCGAATCGCCCGCTCGCGCCCGCAGATTGCCAACACCCTGCGCCTACTCAAGCTCCCCCCGACCGTCCAGAAGAAGGTGGCCGCACAAGTCATCACCGCGGGCCACGCCCGCGCCCTGCTGTCCCTCGACACAGCAGAAGACATGGAACGACTCTCGGAGCGCATCGTCGCGGAAGGCCTCTCAGTGCGCACCACTGAAGAGATCGTCCGAGTCGGCAAGGTCAAGGCCACCCCACGCCCGCGCGCCCGCAAGCAAGAACCCCTGTCTGCACTGGGAGAGAGCGTCGTGACGGCCCTGTCCGACGCGTACGACACGCGCGTCTCCATCACGGAAGGCCAAAAGAAGGGTCGAATCGTCATCGAATTCGCAGGAGCAGACGACCTCCAGCGAATCGCAGACCTTATTCTCCACTGAGTCAGCTTTGTACACGTCTCAGCAGATCAGCCGAAGTATGTTTCCAATTATACATTTTCCGGCCTAATCTGTGGCTCAAACTACGCTTAAACTACTCTTAAGGATCCGGCGTCGGATCCTCGCAGTACTAGAAGGAGCGAAAGGCATGCATGCCCCAGGCAGTTCGCGCACCGTGCTTTTCGATGTCGGGGGAGTCCTCGTTGACTCTCACCCCGATCCCGCTGTCATCGCCCGCATGCTCGGAGACGAATCGCGAGGCCTCACAACACTCGTCGACCAAGCAATGTGGACACACCGCGGCGACTACGACGCCGGTCTGTCTGATCGGGACTTTTGGGACCGTATCGCCGGCGACTGCGGACAGGACGAACCACCCGCAGACCTACTCAAAGCCCTCGTGGAACTCGATTCCTCACGTATGGCCGATGCAAACGAATCCACCCTCAGCCTCGTCCGCTTCCTGCGACACCAGGGCATACGCGTCGGTATCCTCTCCAACGCCCCGTACCCCATTGCAAAAGCAATCCGCCGCTCCGAATGGGGGAGCCTCTTCGACTTCTTCGCCTTCTCCTGCGACTACGGCATCTGCAAGCCCTCCCGCGGCATCTACCGCGACGTACTCCACCGCCTCGGAACTCCCGTCGAAGACGTTGCCTTCATCGACGACCGTCGCGAAAATGTTCGCGCCGCTGAACTGATGGGCGTCAAAGGAATCTTGTGGACAGGACCCGAACAGGCCGAGGCACGCCTCAAGGAACTCGGCTTCCTGTTCTGAGGCGCGCTTTCGCATTTTGTTGCGCGTGACGAGCGAATGTGTGCTGCTCATCCGTGCTTGGGGTACCTTCGGGTCCAGCCAGCTGTGTGAGTTTCGGTCGCCGCGGGGCCTGCCCGCCCGCTCGCCGTCCGCGCCGCGAGCCTTCGGCTCGGCGCGTCGTCTCGAAGCCCGGCCAGGCCCTGCAGGCCCCGCGGCGACCTCCACTTGGATGGTTGTGAAAAACAGTCAGACCCCGCGGCATCCTCCACTTGGACGGTCGATCTCAAAGCCCGGCCAGGCCCTGCCGACACCCCGGCACTGTAGTCGCCGCAGCGTTCCCCACGTAGACGGTTGAGATACCGCCAGAGATCCAACGCGGCTCGTTCTCGGAGACACGAAGGGCCCGGGAGGACAGCAGTCCTCCCGGGCCCGGTGCGTTTCGCAGGGGAGCAGTGTCGCTACTCGCCCTCGACGGGGGCGTCAGCGGAGTGTTCTGACTCCTCCGACGAATCGGCCGACTCGGCAGCATCATCCGCGGACCCATCAGCCACGCGACCACCCGCCACGAAATCAACGATGTCGGCGCACAGCTGTGCGAACGACGAATCCTCGAGCGCATCCGCCGCCTGGGGGAGAAGCGACGTATCCGTCATACCGGGCGCAACATTGGCGTCAATAAACCAGCACGTCCCATCCTCATCCACCACAAAATCCATGCGCGACAAGTCCCGCAGACCCAGCGTCGTGTGCGCCTCAACAGCCGCGGCCTGCATGTCAGCCAAGGCCTCGGGAGAGAAACGCGCCGGCACAAAATACTCCGACTCATCCGTCGTGTACCGCGCATCGTAATCGTAACGGCCATCATCCGTCGCAATCTCAACCGGGGGCAGAGCCACCGGCCCACCCTCCAGATCCACGACCGATACGGCCACATCGCGGCCCTCGATACGCTGTTCAACCATCAGGCGCTGGCCGTACGCAAACGCATCCACCATCGAACGACGCAACTGCTTCGCATCATGCGCCGTCGAAATACCCAGCGCCGAACCGCCATCCGTCGGCTTAATGACAACCGGGAACAACACCGACCCCTCCAGCGCAGACAGCACATTCGATGCACCCAGCTGGCGGAAAATCGCCTGCGGCAGCGTCACCCAACCCGGCGTCGCCAGCCCCGCTGAACCCAGCAGAGCCTTCGCCGTCGGCTTATTCGACGCCAACATCGACTGCACCGACGACGAACCCACAAAGGGGATCCCCACCGATTCCAGGAACGACTGCAACGAGCCGTCCTCGCCAATCGACCCATGCACGAGAGGCCAAATCACGTCAGGAGCGAACGACTCGATCGCCCCCGCCAGCGACGCATCCACATCCGAAATGACAACCTCGTAACCGGCCTGCGCCAGAATATTCGCGACGCGACGACCCGAACGCACCGACACATCACGCTCATGCGTCAACCCGCCCGAAATAATCAGAACCTTCGTAGCCATAGTGTTGTTACTCCTTCGCAACCTTAACGAGCCGACCCAGCCCCGGCCTCATCCGTTGAAGCAGTGCCGAACATGTCAACCATTTCCTTCTCAGCGTTGACGACCGTCGAGAGGCGGCGCACGCCCTCGCGGATTCTTTCCGGGGTGGGGTAACAGAACGACAAGCGCATGTGATTCGACCCCTGCCCGTCGTAGAAGAACGCCGTACCCGACACGTAAGCGACCTGGGCGCGCACCGCGCGCGGCAGCATTGCCTTCGCATCCAAACCCTCAGGCAGAGTCACCCACGTGTAGAAGCCACCGTCTGGCACCGTCCACGAGCACGACGGCATGAACTCCTCAAGCGCCGTCAGCATTGCGTGAGCGCGCTCCGCGTACATCGAGCGGAACGTCTTCACCTGCCCGTACCAGTCGTAGCTGCCCAAATAATCCGCGATCGCCATCTGACCCACCATCGACGGGCACAGGATCGCCGACTCGAGCGCCAGGACCAGCTTCGCGCGGATCGCATGCGGCGCGTACGCCCAGCCGATGCGGAAGCCCGGCGCGAACATCTTCGAGAACGAACCCAGGTACACGACCCCCTCCGGGCTGTACGAGGCGATGGCCGGCAGGGGATCACTGTGGAAGCCGAGCAGGCCATACGGGTTGTCTTCGACGATGAGGACGTGCTCGCGCAGGCAGATCTCCGCGATGATCGGGCGGCGCTCCGCCGACAGGGTCACACCCGCCGGGTTGTGGTAGTTCGGGATGATGTAGATGAACTTGATCGTCCGACCCGACGCCCGCACGTTGCGGATTGTCTCAGCCAAGGCCTCGGGAATGATGCCGTGCTCATCCATCGGCACGTGCACGACGTCCGCCTGGCGCGCGCGGAACACGCCGAGCGCGCCCACGTACGAGGGGGCCTCGGCGAGGATGACGTCGCCCGGGTTCACGAAGAGTTCGGTGACGAGGTCGAGTGCCTGCTGGCTGCCCGTCGTTACCACGACGTCGTCCGGGTCGGCACCGACGATACCGTCGTAGCTCATGACCTCCGTGATGTGTTCGCGCAGGACCTCCCAGCCCTGGCCGTTGCCGTACTGCATGGCCTGCGCGCCGTGGTTGCGGATCAGCTTTTCCGCGGACGCCGCGAGCTTATCGAGGGGGAGATCCTTCAGGTTCGGCATGCCGCCCGCGAGGGAAACGACCTCGGGGCGGGAGACGACCGAGAAGAGGGCGCGGATCTCGGATGCGCGCAGGTTCAGGGCTTGGTCCGCGTAGACGTCGTACCAGGGGTCGAGGCGGTTGCCCTGCGTGCGCGACGAGCCGGACGAGGCCGGGGTCGCTCCGTGTGTTGAAGGCTGAGTCAATGGGTGCCATCCTTTGCGTGGAGTCGCGTTATGCGTATAGGTAAAGTGTGCCACTTTCCTGGCCGCACGGGGCGACGAGGCCCGGGTGACGGTCACATGTTTCACGTGAAACATTGTCGGTGGCGCGGCCGGTGTTCCGGGTGCCGCGTGGGTCTGGCCGGGGGCGTAGGTGGTCCGGGCACTGGTAGTGGTCGCGTGGACGCGATCGGGTACCGGCCTGGGGAGTTGCATGTGGGGGAGTGCAAGGGCGGCACGAGTGCCAAGGTCGGGACCTATGAGGTTGATGGGGGCAAGGTTGAGCAGGGGTCGGCTGCCTACGTGGGGGATCGCCTGGCCACGGACGTGGATTTTCACCAGAAGATGCGTGAGAACCCGGCGTTGTGGGAGGCCATCAAGGACGGGTGCGTCACGGTGCATTCCGATATCGTGATTGCCCGCAGTGGGAACGCTGGGAGAATAGACTTTAAGACCGTGCCGATTGTGCTGGACCCGGCCCACATTTCCCGCATCGACCAGGCCATCAAGGGTCACTAGAGGAGGATCATGTCCTTTGAGTTCACCGTGTTGTCTGATGATCGTTTCATCGAGATACTCCAGGCGTGGGTGGACTCACCCTGGCCCAAAACAGCCGAAGACGGCTACGCCCTACGCGACCGCTTCGGATGGACACAGAAGGAAGGGAAGCCCAACGTCTTTACTTCTGACGTTCACCCAATAGGGTTTCCTTGTTACTTCACCAAAGGGAGTGGCTCGATCGGAACGTTCAGTTTTTTGATCACTGATATTGCGCCTGAGGAGGCTTGGGGGTATTCGTTGGAGCCGGCGAAGGTGATTTATCGGCATTTCTGTGAGATTTTGACGCGCCGGTATGGGAAGGCGAAGCAGCGTAGTAGTAAGAAGGAGCGTTATCGTTCTACTTTTGTTACCCCGCTGGGCGTGGGCGTGAGTGTGGGCGGCAATGATGCTCTGGTCAGCTGCATTGTTGAGTCTCCTGAGGAGATGTTTATTGTGAGCGAGTACCAGCGTCTTGTTGCCAAGGGGTACATCTCAGAGGACGAGTAGCCGCGGCTAGCCGTGGCTGGTCTCAACCGGGGGCGCGCACGCGGATTGTTTCACGTGAAACAATCCCGGCTCTCCGGCTCAGTGCAGACGCGGATAGGGCTAGGAAGTGGCCGACGTGTCGATAGGTGAACTAGCTGCTGACAGCGACGAAGCAGAAGGAGAGCGAGCGGATCCGCCCGATGGACTTGCCGGTCATGGGGGAGTAGGGAAGTCGTCAGGAAAGGTCTGCCCGTAGCTTTCAGGAGCATCGTCGCAACTGGATACAAAAAGTCCGCAGCCCAGAAGGGTCGGCGGACTTGCGCTACTCCGGCCGAGCCGGAAGTGCTCAGTGGCGGTCGGCCTTGCGCGAACGCTTCGCGTCGGCGAGCTCGTTGAGCTGGTCGATGTGGGCCTGGGCAACCATGACGTCGATGGTGGAGAACATGAGTGGGCTCCTCGTGGGATCGTATTGGTGATTGTGTCCCTGCTTGACGAGGCCGGGGATCGCCCGGCGGTTCTCGTACGTGGAGCGCGCCAACGCGGGTAGCGTCAGCGCGACCCTGCGTATCAAACAAGAAAAAGCGCCGGACGAGCTTGGCAGCTGTGTCAGGCGCTTAACGGCTATAGTTTATGCCTCGGTTTTTTGGCAATCAATCGTTCGGACAGTTAGATCCGTCGCAGCGAGAATCAAGCAATTGCAAAGGAAAAACGCTGTCAGCATAGCTTTCGAGCGATGGTGAGTGGATACAAGTCACTGCGTAGACGGTCTGGTTGTGCAGAACAGGTATTTTGAGGGGTGTTTGTGGTGGGAGTGGTGGCGGGGGCGTCGTGCCAGGACTAGAATGATAACGATTTTCATTCAAGACAGTATCTAGAGGACCCATGAACCCCACGACATACAGGAGCCCGGGCCGCGTAGCTGCCCGGGCCCTCGCCGCAATGAGCCTCGCGGCAGCATCCTTCCTTGCACCAACAGGAGCGCACGCCGCCGACGAGGCAGGCACTGGACTCGACTCCGCCACCGAAACAGCAGCAGCCGAGGAAGTGGCACACGAAGCCTCCGACGCCTCCAACACCCAGGCAGACAACGCAGCCACAACCGACGCGGCCACCACAGTTACGTCCGACGCAGCCACCGACAACGCAGCCACCACAGTTACAACCGATGCGGCCGCCGACAACGCAGCCACCACAGTTACAACCGATGCGGCCGCCGACAACGCAGCCACCACAGTTACAACCGATGCGGCCGCCGACAACGCAGAAGCGGCCGCGACGAATTCGATCGCGCTGGAGTCGGTTGCGACGGACGCCGCCACGGCCTCGGGAACCGGGGGAGTGACCACCTGCGACGTCATGCGCACCCCGCCCGACGGCACCACCGCCACCCTGAACCGCGGCCACGCCGACATCTTCGACCTCACCTCTGACGCGGCCGGTGCGCTCACCCTGCGCATCAAGGAGGACGCCACCGGCTCCGGTGTCCTGCGCGAACCCGAGCAGACCCTCCTCGCGATCCCCGCGAGCACGCTCACCCAGATTCCCGACGCCGTCAGCCAGACGACCGGCGCGCCCGCCGCCGCGTACCTACTCGGCCAGTCCGGCGACAACCAAGCCACCGTCCTGTGGCCCGGGTGGGACACCCTGGGCATCGCCGCCGGCGGATACGACGCCGCGCGCTTCCACATCACCTACTCCGGGCCAGCCGACGGGCGCATCTACGCCTTCACATCCAGCTTCGCAGAAGGCCTGAAGGCGGTCACAGCCGACGGCAGCTACGACCTGGCCCCGGGCGGCGACGACATCGACCAGCCCTACGCCGCCCACAAGCACGTCAACTGGCTGTTCACGCGCGCCGGCCGCTACACGCTGACCGTCCAAGCCAGCGCCTGGACCCCCGGCAACACCGGCACCGCCAACGCCGTCGCACCCACCCGCACCTACACGATCGACGTGGCTGACGAAGCCGCGTGCCTCGCCGAGGCCGGCCTTACCCCCGGCGGTAATGGCAACCCCGCAGCCCCCGCACCCGGCGTCGACCCAGGTTCCACGGATGCCCAGTCGGGAGCCGGGCAGTCGGGCGCTGACGGGGATTCGGCCCCGGACACCACAGACCGCTCCGCTTCCGACACCGGCGCTGGAGCGAACGACCCCGCCCAGACCTCGGGCACAGGTCTGGGCGCGGGCAGCAGCGGGGGAGCGGGCACAACCTATGGCGTCACCACCTCAGGCACCACGACCTCGGGCGCTCGCACCACCACGTCGTCAGGCGAACGCTGCATCCCCACCCGCGTCACCCGCGAGGCAACGGGAACCGAATCTGCTGCCCCGGCCTCGTCCCAAGCTCCCGCCAACACCGCGCGCACCACGCTGACCGTCAGCGTCGGCGAGGGTGCATCCGGTAACGCGACCGAGGGACACTTCGACCTGGGGCCCGCCATCGAAAACGGAAGCCTCGTCGCCCGCATCAAAGACGACCGTACGCAGCCCGCGCAGTGGGTGGACCCATCAACCCTGACTTTCGCACTCGGTGAGGCCGCGCGCATCACCGCGCCCGCAGACCTCGGCTTCGTTGCCACCGCCGGCTCCAGCGTGTGGCTCATCCCTTCCACCCAAATCGCGGGCGTGCCGTGGCTGGGCCTGAACTCCCAGCGCGAAGAGATCGTCACCGGAACCACCGGCGGCGTCCAATTCACCCTCGACGCCGTCGAAGGACCCGGCCGTGTCGCCGTCTTTAACGCGGGCGCGCTCGGCTCCGGCGTCGGCGAGCACGTGTTCGATGGGCCCGGCTCCAGCTACACGCTCGGCCCCAACACGCACGCCCACCAGAACTGGGTGTTCACCGCGCCCGGCACCTACACGCTCACCATCTCCATGCGCGTCACCCCCACCGGTGCGGCCCTGACCGGCTCCGGCTACGGCAGCAGCGGCGAAGTCACCGCCACCGGCGCACTCGGCACGAGCAGCCGACCCATGGCATCCCAGGTCGTCGGCCGCACCGCCTCCGGCAAAGACTGCGACCTCTCCCTGGCCATCACCGGCGCCGACACCATCCCGCTGGCCGTCGTCTCGCTCACGTGGGCGCTGACCGGCGCGGCCTGCGTGTGGGTCAGTTCGATCGGCCGACGCAGAAACGCGCGAGCGTTCTCGTGAGCACTCATTCACGAGGCATCCTCTCCTTCCTCCCCCGCCACCCCTCCCGTGGGTGGCGGGGGAGTGGGTGTGGACTCGCCGCAGCAACGTTCGCGCTTACGGCGGGGGTCGCCGGGTGCGCGCCTGCGCCCGACCCCGCTCACGATGGCGAGCTGCGCGTCGTCGCCACGACCGGCATCCTTGCCGACCTCGTCCGCAACGTCGCCGGAGACCGCGCCCACGTCACCCAGATGGTCCCCAACGGGGCAGACCCACACTCGTGGGAACCCTCCCTGCGCACCATCCGCGACGTCGCCTACGCGGACATTGCCTTCTCCAACTACCTCATGCTCGAAGAACACGCCCTCATCCGCGCCCTCGACTCCAACCTGCCCGCCGGCTCACGCTCCGTCTCCGTCGCCGAAGAGGCCGCCAAAAACGGTGCCACCATCCTTCCCCTTGTCGAAGATCGAGCCCTCGACACCCCGTGGCTCGGCATGCGCGTGTGGGGCGACGGCACCGACATGGGAGCCACCCGCGCCTCGCAGATCGACCTGACGACCACCGGCATCGATGGGCCCGGCCAGGCCGCCGCGTACCTCACCACGTCGTTCGGGCAGCCCGAGATCGCCTTCGCCTCCTCCGACGGCTTCAACGCGGCAGGCGGATACGACACCGACACCGCGCAGCTGCCCGCCGACGCCCACCAACACATGAGCTGGGCGTTCACCGCCCCCGGCGTGTACCGCGTCCACTTCCGCGCCAACCTGCGCACCACCCCCGGTGCCACCCCCGCACCCGTCGGGGAAGGCACCGCCGTCTTCGCCGTCGGCACCCCGCCCGAAGACATCGCCGCCGCCGAAGGACGCCGCGTCCTCTCCGCCGGCCACGCTGACATCACCGTCAACCTCACCACCAAGCGCGTCGAACTCGCCTCCGACGCCGACGCGCTTAGCGGGGACGAGGCCTCGGCCCCCTGCGTCGGCGCATCCAGCGCCGGGTCGGTCGTCGCCTCCACCATGGAATGCACAGACCTCGACCACGTCGTCATCGAAGTGCCCACCCGCGCGCTCACGACCATCCCCGGTGAGACCTCGTTCCGATTCATCGGCGAGCTCGGCACCAACGTGTACATGCTGCCCCAAGCAGTCCTTGGCAAGCACGTCCACGGCGACATCGACCCCCACCTATGGCACGACGTCCACAACGCCCAAGCCTACGTGCGCGTCATCCGCGACTCTCTGATCTCCGTCGACCCGGGCGGCGAGGCCACCTACCGGACCAACGCCGCCGCCTACCTGACGCGCCTCGACGAACTCGACGCCACCATGGCCTCGACCATCGCGACAATCCCATCCGAGCGACGCAAACTCGTCACCACCAACGACGCGTACGCCTACCTGGCGAACGCCTACGGACTCACCGTCGCCGGATTCGTCGCACCCAACCCCAGCGTCGAACCCTCCATCGCCGACCGGATCAAACTCCAAGCCACCCTGTCCGACTCCTCAATCCCCGCGGTGTTCCTCGAACCCAACCTGGCGCGCACCCGCTCCACCCTGCGCACCGCCGCCACCGACGCGGGCGTGAACATCTGCCCCCTCTACGGCGACACCCTCGACGACCAAGCACCCACCTACATCGACATGATGCAACACAACGCCCGCTCACTGGCACGCTGCCTGGGCGGCAAGGAGATGCCATGAAACTCTTTTCTTCCCAGTCTGCTGACGGCCGTCGGCTCTTCGCCACGGGACTACCTCTTCCGGCTGACGCGGGGCCTGCCCGCCCGCTCGCCGCCACGCCACGAGCATCGCTCGGCGTGTCGTCTCGAAGCCCGGCCAGGCCCTGCAGGCCCCGCGCCGACCTCATGTGGCAAACCATCATGCCGCCCACGGAACAGAGTGGGCGGGCGTCTCATCTCGAAGCCCAGCCAGGCCCTGTCGCTGTCCCCGGGGCTAGCCGACGGCCCCGTCTAGGCATGACGCTGAGTGCCCTGCTCGTGTCAGCTCTCCTCTTCATCGTGGGTGCCCCCTCTTCTGTTGCTGACCCGAGTCCCGACCCCGACCTCGCGCAAAGCGTCGCCGCGCACGAGGAGTGGTCGAATGAGGCCAGCGAGATCAGCGCCGGACACGTCGATCTCGGTCCCCGACTGATCGACGGGCAGTGGCGGGCCGGACTGCGCCACGACGCCGAGAGCGGTGCCGTGTGGCGCGACCCCAACCAGACCGTCCTGCGGGTCAGCGACGCGGCCATCATGACCGCGCCCGACTCCGCCGACTACCCCTTCCTGGCCGACGTCGCGGGCAAGCCCGTCCACGTCATCCCCCAGACGCAGAACCCGAGCGTCGTATGGCTCGGATGGAACACGCAGGATCCCGCCGTCACGGCCACTATCGACCGCGGCCTCACCATGCGCGTCGGCCCCGTGAGAGGCCCCGGCCGCGCGTGGCTGTTCCTCCAGTCCGGCACCTTCGGCAAGCCCCTCCTGCTCGCCGACTCGGGTGCCGCCCCCGGCGACGTGTGGATCGACTCGGGCACGCACGTGCACGCCAACTGGGCGTTCTCCGCCCCCGGTACCTACACGGCGACCGTGACCTTCCTGGGCACGACCACCGCCGGCGAGGCCGTGGCCGCTTCCACGACCCTGCGCTTCGCCGTGGGCGACGCCGCTTCCGCGTCCGAAGCCCTGGCCATGGCTGCGCCCGCCGCTTCCGGTTCTGGTTCCGCAGTTCCGTCTGTGGGCACCTCCCAGGGCCCCGGCTCCTCCGAGTCGACGTCGTCCTCGCCCGAGGGCGGCTTGCCCGACTGGGCCTTCCTCGCGATCATCGTCAGCGTCGCCCTCTCCCTCCTCGTGATCGGCGCGCTCGTCGTTGCACGCTCGCGCCGCAGCCGCGCCGAACAGGCCGCCGCCATCGCCGAGGCCGACTCCCTCCTCTCACCCCTGCCCGCCACCCGGGGTGAGGGGAACGAGGAAGCAGCCACGGCCTCGTCCCAGAGTGCCGGAGCACCCGGCGCGGGCGAGAGCGGTGAGGGCAACGGCCTCGGCAATGGGGGAGGGGAGCAGTGAGCCAGCTGCGCGTCACCTCTTTGGGGGCGTCCCTGGGTGGGCGCAGCGTCCTGACGGGCGTCGACCTGGAGGTCGAGGCCGGGGAACTCGTCGGACTGATCGGACCCAACGGCGCCGGGAAGACCACGCTGATCCGCTCGATCCTGGGGCTCATCCCCTCCAGCGGCAGTGTCGAGACCGACGGCGCGATCGGCTACGTGCCGCAGCGCCACGAGTTCGCGTGGGACTTCCCGATCAGTGTCCGCGACGCCGTCCTGCAGGCCGTCACCGTGCGGCGCGGGCTGCTCGGGCGCGCGCGGACGCCGCACTTCCGCGCCGTCGAGGAGGCCCTGTCCCTCGTCGGCATGCGCGACCTCGCGAAGCGACCCATTGGTGAGCTGTCCGGTGGGCAGCGCCAGCGCGTCCTCGTTGCCCGGGCCCTCGCGATCCGGCCCGCCGTGCTGCTCCTCGACGAGCCCTTCACCGGCCTCGACATGCCCACCCAGGAGATGCTCATGGACCTGTTCCGCGCGCTTGCCGACGGGGGGCGCGCCCTCCTCATGACGACGCACGACCTCATCGGCGCGCGCGCCGGCTGCGACCGCCTCTACCTGCTGCGGCGCACGATCATCGCGTCCGGGCGACCCGACGAACTCGCCGACGCTGACCCGTGGATCCGCGCCTTCGACGTGCGACCCGACAACCCGATCCTCGACGCCCTAGGAGTGCACGCATGAGCGCCGTGATCCACGCGGGCGGCCACGGCCTCGTCGCCGCGGCGGACTTCCTGAGCCCCTACGACTTCTTCCGCGACCTGACGAACCCCGCGCTGGCGTTCCTGCCGCGCGCGCTGCTCATCGCGGTCGTCGCGGCGCTCGTGTGCGGCAGCGTCGGCGTGCATGTCGTCCTGCGCGGCATGGCGTTCATCGGGGATGCCGTCGCGCACTCCGTGTTCCCCGGCCTGGCCATCGCGTTCGTGTGCGGAGGATCCCTGGTGTTCGGCGGTGCCCTCGCGGGAGTCGTGACCGCCGTGCTGGTGGCGCTGTTGGCACAGAATCGGCGGCTCAAGGAGGACTCCGTCATCGGCGTGCTTTTCGTGGGCGCCTTCGCGCTCGGTGTCGCGATCATCGCGCGGGCACCCGGGTACGCGGGGAGCCTGCAGGACTTCCTGTTCGGGTCGATCACGGGCATCCCGGCGTCGGATGTGCCCGTGGTGATGGGCGGCGCTTTGTTCGTGCTGCTCATGCTGTTCCTGGCGCACCGACCCATTGTGGCCGTGACCTTGGACCGCGAGAGCGCGCGGGCGGCGGGCGTGCACGTGCTGCTCGCGGACCTTTCCCTGTATGTCGCCGTGGCCCTGGCCGTCGTGATTTCCGTGCAGACGATCGGTAACGTGCTGGTGCTGGCACTGCTCGTGACCCCCGCGGCGACCGCGCGGCTCCTGTGCGACCGCCTATGGACGATGATGATCCTGTCGCCGGCCCTGGGGGCGTCGGGCGGCCTGGTGGGCCTGTACCTGTCGTGGTCGCTGGACGTTCCCACGGGTGCCACGATCGTCCTGGTGCTCACCGCATGCTTCGTGCTTGCCTGGGTCTTCGCGCCGAGGCATGGGGTCCTCGCGCGCACCCTGCGGGAGAGACGGGGGTGAGGTATTGCTGTTGGTTGCGCGGCGCAGGTGCGCGTGACTCATTGAGCGGGGTGCTGCCGAGGGGCGGCACCCCGCTTGTTGTTCGCCGTGGTTGAGTGCGTGCTTGGTGTGTGGTTGCGCGTTTGCGGGCGTGCGGGGGTGCCTGTAGGTGCAGGCGCCGAATGATTTACGTGAAACAATTCGAGGATGACGGCCGATTTGAGCCGAGGCGTGGGCGGGTGAGCGGGCTTGAACCTGGGCTTATGCGGTTGCTCGGGTGGTGTGCGGCATTGCTTGTGCTGCCCGTCGAGCGAGTGGTGAGACTGTTAGGCGTGGAGTGATTGTTTCACGTGAAACACATGTTCATGGGGATGGTATCTGTTCCCGTTGTAGCCTCGAGGTTGGGGTGTCGCTTGATTCTATGAATCGAAGATGTCCCTCTATGGGGTTCTATGGCGCAAAAATGGGCGTCTATGAGTTATGAAGGGGCCTCTATGACATAGAAACCCCCTTCTATGTCATAGAAATGGGGTTCTATGAGATAGAAAGATGCTTCTATGAACTGAAGTGAGTGGCGGGGTTGAATCCATGGTTGACGCGGATTGCGCTGTGATCGCATCGGGTGTCCTTCACGGTGCGTTTCCCGAATGCTGCGCTGATTCCGGGTGGGGACTTGACGTGGCTTGGCGGTCTCGGGCTGGAGGCGGCGACGGGTTTGAATAGGCGTCAGAAGGAAGCACTGGTTGACATGCGTCATGGGCGTACCTGGAGCAATGGGGAATATAGGGAGCATTTTGGTGTGACCGCTGAGGAAGCGCGCTCGGAGCTGCGCGACCTCGTGTCAAGAGGCCTGGTGACGTTCACGGGTCAGCGCCGCTGGGTGCGTTACGAGCTCGCTGTGAAACCGTGACCGTGGTGTGATGCTGTTCGGTGGCCTTAGGATGCCGGGATAGCTGCGGTGGTGATCTGGGGGAGTGATTCTCGGATTGATGCCCGTGTCGTCGTCGGTGACGAGGTTGATGCGGGGATTGTTTCACGTGAAACATTCTGGTGTTGGCGGGCTGTTCGCACTTGGGGGAGTGGGCTTGGTGATCTCAATCGGTATTTGTGCCGGGGATGGTGTACCTCTTGGCTGTAGGTCTACAGACTGACTGTCGGTGGATTGTAAGGTGTCGGATTGTGCTGATTGCGGGCGATCCTTGGCCTCGGCATTCGCCTTGGTGTTGAATGCCTGGAACCCAAGCAGGGATGCTGCGATGACTGTGGCGACGGTGATGACCGTGATGATTCAGGGATGCGCATTGCGTTGGTGAAACTGCGAGTCGCTCACGATTCTTTCCTCCCTTGAGCGCCCTGTTAGTGGCCTTGTTTTTCTTCCCAGGTGTCGGTGTTGTTGATGACCAGGTGGGACAGGGGGAATTTGCCGGTTGTTTCTGTGGTGGTGACGAGGCCGTTGATGGTTTGTGTTTCTCCGGTGAAGGGGTTGGTGGCGGTTCCACTCCACGTGGTGGTCAGGGTGATGTCGCGGTCTTCGTGGGGGTAGGGACCGTCCAACATGGAGCGCCAGCCTTGGGGTGGTGTGTAGTAGTGGCGGATCAGGTTCGGGTCGGTGTTTAAATCCATGCCCTCGGACCACACTGATCCTGTGGAGGTGGTGACCAGGTTGGGGGTGCCATCTCCCCAGTTCCATTCGTAGTTCGTGGCGGTGAGCGTGATCGTGATGTCGCGTCCCAGCAGGTTGATGACGTGTGTTTGGGTGGGGCTGGTGACCGCGACAATCGTGGGGATGAACTTGTTCGTGTAGGAGACCCCCAACGGTCGCTTATACAACCCGGCCCCGTCAGCGTGGATCACGGCTGCGGCTGAATAGAGAATGTCCCTCGTTGTAGGCAGCTTTTCGGGCAGAGGTGATTCAGGAGATTCTGGTGGTGGATAGGCGCATACTGCCACCTGCAACTTCAATGGCTGTGAAGGGTCGATAATGTCGAAACCGCAATGTTCCCAGTCAATATCAGAATCTGGGTCTGAGGCATGCGCAGATTGAGCCGTGCTCCAGGCCCTCTCGTCACCAACGGATGAGTCTGCAGCTTGCGGGAGTGCGTTTTCAATCTGCTGTTCGATCAATTGCGCATAAGTTGTTACTGATCGTCCGGATGCATCGGAACGCTGAGCGTATGGATCTGGCAGATCATCATCAAAGAATGCGTTAGCAGTAGAAGTTGTATTGACTAGAATGCATAGAGACAGGAGGCTTGCGAACACAGCGTGAATTGACTTATTTGCTAGCATCAGCGATCAAGCTTCCTTGAGTTTCGATCCAATGATCGTTTTGCCATGTCATATATAGCGTTAGTAGTGACTGATACTCTCGATCTCTCTTCACTATCTTCTGACCTTGGCACATGACCCCAGTCCTTGAGGAAAGCTGAAAGACAACTGCGATCGTGTTTGGGCGTACATCGTTTCCGTTCTCAGGAATGGGTTCAACACGAACGATGTGAGAGATTTCTGATTCACTCCCGTAAGCCCAGCCGTTCGAGTACAGCTCGGCAACGTCATCGGCGTAAGAGGTTGCAAAAGTTGAGTCGGGATCTGAAATGCCCAAAAGTGCTGAAGTGTCGCCCGTGTTCCAGGAGTATCCCATCAGCGCGTGGTAGTACTCGGCTGCGAGTTCTGCTCCTCGTTCGGTGTTTTCTTTGGCTTCTTCGGGTAGTTTTGGTTTGGTGTAGGTGGATGCGGCGTGTTCGGCGGGGCGCACGAGGATGCCGTCGGGTCCGATCTGGTAGCCGCCCGACATGGCTGCCTCGGTGGGACTCGACGCGGATGGTGCGGGCCTGGCGGCGGGCGTCGTTGTGGCTGCGACGGTGGGTTTCTCACCCCACGCGTGCCACCACCCCTCTGCGACGCCGTTGATGTAGACGGCGAAGACTGCTCCAACGACAAGCACAACGTAGGTGACGCGCATCCCCCAATAGAACGGCTCAACGTGCAGCCAGGCCCGCACCCTGGCCTTTACGTCCTTGGGGCGGTTGGCTCTCGCCTCGGCTCGATAGTCGGCCCACCGCTGACGCAGCGTGTATTTGCGCGGCATGGATTCGCGGCGGAACTGCTCCTCGTCCTCCTCAGTGACGGGCCGCTCGGACAACGGTGGAACCATCATGTTCTCTCACCCTCCACGAT